>CAITEM010000115.1 GCA_903891395.1 uncultured Hyphomicrobiales bacterium
AGAACTTACAAGCATGCTCTTATATTGCGAGGCGGCAGGCTACGAGCAAGATCGAATTGCCTTTGATCCTTCGGTCGTCCGCGGGCTCGAATATTATACGGGTCCAGTTTTCGAGGTTGATCTGACCTTCGAGATCAAGGACGACAAAGGCCGCCCGGTGCGCTTCGGCTCGGTTGGCGGCGGCGGGCGTTACGACGGCCTGGTGTCGCGCTTCCGCGGCGAGCCGGTGCCCGCCACCGGTTTCTCCATCGGCGTGTCGCGGCTGCAGGCGGCGTTGACCGCGCTCGGCAAACTCGACGGCAAGCCGGTACCCGGCCCCGTCGTCGTCACGGTGTTCGACCGCGACCGCATCGCCGACTACCAGCGCTTCGTCTCCTTGCTGCGCAACGCCGGCATCCGCGCCGAACTTTACCTCGGCAATCCAAAGAACAATCTCGGCGCCCAGCTTAAATACGCCGACAAGCGTTCATCGCCCTGCGCGGTGATCCAGGGCGGCGACGAAAAAGCCGCCAAGAAGGTGCTGATCAAGGACCTGATCCTCGGCGCCAACCTGACCGCGATCAAGGACCGCGACGAATATCTCAAAAAACAGGCCGAAGCCCAGTTTCCGGTAGACGAAGACCGTCTGGTCGATGAAATCCGCGCCTTGCTGGCCCGCCACGGCCTCACCTGACGCTTCCTGTTAGGTTTTGGGAACTATCGTCGCCCCTGCGCATTCAAAGAATGCAGCTTAAGCGGGGGAATGTCGTGGTTGAGCGGTGGTGTTATCCTATTCCGATTGCCATGCAACGTCACACCGGCACGCATGTGACCGATCCGGTGCCGTTGCAGCCTGAATTGACCAAACCTAAATTGTCTAAATCCGGTCCAGCGAAGACCGTGAAAACTTCAGAAGCCGCCCCATCTAAAGAGGCCGGCCTCGCCGAAGGCCGCAAACCGGAATAGCAGGCCTTTTATCTTCTTTTTCAGCCAGCATTGCGCATCCTATGAAGTATCTGACCGTTCGCCACGAGACACGTTACAATTATTCGGCGCCGGTCAAATTCGGCACGCATCGCCTGATGCTGCGCCCGCGCGACAGCCATGACCTGCGGCTGGTCGGCGCCGAATTGACGCTGTCGCCTCCCGGCGAAACGCGCTGGATGCACGACGTGTTCGGCAATTCCGTCGCCCAGGTCGAATTCGGCCAGCATGCGTACGAACTGCTGATCGTCAGCACGCTGCATCTCGAACATTACGGGCTGACCCGTCCGGTGTTTCCGATCGCGCCCGAAGCGCAGGTCTATCCCTTCATCTATTCGGCCAACGACCGCAGCGATCTCGGCCGGCTGCTGGACCGGCACTACCCCGATCCGAATGGGCTGGTCGACGCCTGGGCCAAGCGCTTCGTCTCCGGCCGCTTTATGTCGACCTACAATCTGCTGTCGAACATGAATGCCGCGATCAAGAACGAATTCGCCTACAACATGCGGTTCGAGGAAGGCACCCAGACGCCGCTCGAGACGCTGCAAAACAAGAGCGGCACTTGCCGCGACTTCGCGCTGTTGTTCATCGAAGCGGTGCGCAGCCTCGGCTTCGGCGCGCGCTTCATCACCGGCTACCTGTATGACCCGGCGCTCGATGGCGCCAACGGCGCAATGCAGGGCTCCGGCGCGACGCATGCCTGGGCCGACGTCTATCTGCCGGGCGCCGGCTGGGTCGAATACGACCCGACCAACGGGCTGATCGCCGGCGACAATCTCATTCGCGTCGCGGTGACGCGCGATCCGTCACAGGCCATCCCGATCGCCGGCACGTTCGACGGCACGCAGGGAGGCTTCCTCGGCATGACAGTCGATGTGACGGTTCACGCCAGCCAGACGCCGCACGCCCAGCAGACCACGGCGGAAGCGTCGGCCGCGCCGCCGCTGCAGGCAGCCTCGGTTCAGACCGCGCCGCTCGACATCGTACCCGGCAGCAATGACGCGCCGCCGGCCGACGCGCAGGAGCAGCCGCAGCAATACAACGCGCCGCTCATGGAGACGCAGCAGTCGCAGAGCCAAAACTCTCAGCTCGCGCCGGACGCTCCGCCGGCGCAGAACGTGCAGCCGATGCAGAACATGGAGCCGGCGGATACCGGCGAGCGCGCCTAAAACCGCTTCGGCGCGCCCGGCATCTTGGGCATGTCGAGCACGTTCATGGTCATGCCATTGGCCATGATGACATCGCCAGGCCTTTGACCGGCCGCGCAGGGACCGAGCCATTTCGCCTGGATGTTCATTTTGGTTGCCCCCGTGGCCGGCATGCCGGGGATCGCCCGGCCGTCCTCACGAGTCGAACTCACATTCACGGTGTATTCGCTGTCGAAACTTCCGGTGATGACGGCGTGCGACGTCGTTGTGCTGTCGCCGAACTTGCAGACCGAGTCCACGATCATGCCGGTGGCGGATTTCGTCACCTCCTGCTTGGAGCAGTCCTGCGCCGCGCCGCCGAAATTGGAATTCATCACCTTGTCGGACGTGGCGTCGGTGCACTGCTTCATCACCGTGGCCGGCAACTTGTGGCCCTCGAAATCCATCTTCAATTCCCACAGGCCCGGCTTGCGCGCCGGCATGTCGAGAGCCAGAGCGGGCGCGGACATCGTGACGAGGACGGCGAGTACCAGGCAGCGGCGCATGAAGCGGCTCCATCGCGAATAACACGGCGGCAACAATACCACGACGATCGGCCGCCGGTGCCCATGCGCCGCCGCAAGATAGTTGAGCGTCCCGACGAGAGCCTCGCGGAAAAGCCGCGGCCGGTGAAATTCGTTAACGATACCAAGCATTTGGCGGATGGCGGCATTAAGCCCTTCTGCCGATGGGCGTCGAATCCTTAAAACTAACGTGCTAGGAAGCCCGCAATTCTTCGAAGTTTGGACCGGGACGATGGATGCGACCGTGACGACCACGACGAAAAGCACGGATGCCCGGGCGGAAGCCCTGGTCGCCTCCTATGAGCGCGCCGGCTATGCGCGCATGTCGCCCGCGATCCTGCAGCCGGCGGAGCCGTTTCTCGACCTGTCCGGCGAAGATATCCGAAACCGGCTTTATCTGACGACGGCGCCGGGCGGCGGCGAATTCTGTCTGCGGCCCGACCTGACCATTCCGGTGTCGCGCGACTATCTGGCCTCGCCCGCCGCGGGCCAGCCGGCCGGATTCTGCTATCTCGGGCCGGTCTTTCGTCATCGCTCCGACCAACCCGCCGAATTCTTGCAAGCCGGCATCGAAAGCTTCGGCCGCGCCGACAAGGCCGCCGCCGACGCCGAGATGCTGTCGCTCGGGTTGGACGCCACCACCGGCTACGGCCTCGCCTCGCCCGACATCAGAACCGGCGACGTCGCTTTGTTCGCGGCGCTGGTGGCCGGGCTCGACCTGCCGCCGGCCTGGAAGCGGCGGCTGGTGAAGGATTTCAACCGCAAGACTAATCTGGCGCAAGACCTCGATCGTCTTGTGCTCGGCGGCAACAACGCGCGGCCGGAATATCAGGGCGTCCTCGCCGCGCTGGCGGGCGCCAACCCGAAAGGCGCGCACGCACTCGTCACCGACCTCCTCTCGATTGCCGGCATCAACGCGGTCGGCGGCCGTTTGGTCGCGGAAATCGCGGAACGCTTCCTCGAACAATCGGCGCTCGGCGCCAGCGCCAAGCTGCCGCAGGAAGTGCGCGGCCTGATCGAACGCTTTCTCACCATCGCCGGTGATCCTGACGAGGCGGCGAACGAGCTGCGGGCGCTGAGCGGCGAAGCCGGCATGAACGGCGCCATGACGCAGGCGCTCGATCTGTTCGAAAGCCGCAACGGATTTCTCGCGGCCCAAGGCATCGATCTCAAGCGCGTCAAGTTCTCGACCGGCTTCGGCCGCGGCTTCGACTATTACACCGGCTTTGTCTTCGAACTGACCGATCCGTTGCGCACCGGCGATCCGCTGGTCGCGGGGGGCCGTTACGACGGCCTGCTGGCCCGGCTCGGCAGCAGCGAGCAGACGCCTGCCGTCGGCTTTGCGGTGTGGATCGAACGACTGGCAGCGTACGGAGGCGCATCATGACTTCGCCTCTCGTGCTCGCCGTGCCGGCCAAAGGCCGGCTGCAGGAAAACGCCGAAGCTTTCTTCGCGCGCTCCGGATTGAATCTCGTCAAGCCGCGCGGTGCGCGCGATTATCGCGGCGCCGTGAAAGGCCTCGACGGCGTCGAGGTGGCCTATCTCTCGGCCGGCGAAATCACGTCGCAACTCGCGGCCGGCGCCGTGCACATGGGCGTCACCGGCGAAGACCTGGTGCGCGAACAGATGCCCGACGCCGACAAGCGCGTGGTGCTGATCGAGGCGCTCGGCTTCGGCTTCGCCACCGTCGTGGTCGCGGTGCCGCAGGCCTGGATCGACGTACGGACGATGGCCGACATCGACGACGTCGCCACCTCGTTCCGTCATCACCACGGCCGTAAGATGCGGGTGGCGACCAAATACATCAATCTGACGCGCGACTTCTTCTCGTCGCACGGCATCATCGACTATCGCATCGTCGAGAGCTCCGGGGCGACCGAAGGCGCGCCGGCGGCCGGCAGCGCCGAACTGATCGTCGACATCACCACAACCGGCACGACGCTGGCCGCCAACGGCCTGAAGATCGTCGAGGACGGCATTATCCTGCGTTCGCAGGCGAACCTGGTGGCGGCGCGCACTGCAACCTGGGACGCCGGCCAGCGCGAGATCGCGCGCGTCATCCTGGACCGCATCGCGGCGCAAGCGCGCGCCCGCGCCTTCCGCGAAGTTCGCTCACGCTTTGCCACCTGTGACGGCGCGCTGGTCGAGCAGGCCAAGCTGAAATTCGGCGTCGAGACGCCGTTCGGCGGGCCGACCTCGTCGGGCATGCTGACGCTGCACTGCCCGCCGGATCAGGTTTACGCGCTGACCAGCTTCCTGCGCGACAACGGTGCCGAAGCCGTCGCCGTGGCGGACCTCGACTACGTGTTTTCGAAAGACAATCCGCTCTACGCCAAGCTCGAAGCGGGACTTTGACGCCTTAGCATCAACGTCAAGATGACGGCCAAGAGCGACACCGCGCCCATGATCACGAAGGCGCTGTTGTAGCTGCCGCTGACGTCGAACACCGCGGCGCCGAGATAGGCGCCGATGCCGCCGAACACCTGATGCACCATCGTGATCAGCCCGGTGAGCGCGCCGAGGTGGCGGCTGCCGAAGCTCTGCTGCACGAACACGACGGTCAACGGCGCCGTCACCATGAAGGTGGCGCCGAACACCAGGGCGAATACCGCGACCGAGAGCGGCGACTGGTCGACCAGGATCAGAACGAACACGCCGACGCGCGCGGCAAAGGCCAGCACGGTCGGCCAGACCGGACCGAAGCGATCGCTGAAGGCGCCGCCGGCCACCACGCCGATGAGGCCGGTCAACCCCATCAACGCCAGCAGGTTGCCGGCCAGGAATGCATCGACGCCGCGGTCCTGCGCGAAAGCGACGACGTGCGTCGAAACGAAGAAATCGTCAAAGCCGCAAATGGCGTAGATCGCGAGCAGCAGCCAGAACTGCCGCGTGCGCGCGGCCTGGCGCAGATTGACGCCTGCGTCCGGCCGCGCCGCTTTCGATTGCGCCGCGGTCGCCGTCGGGATCGCGAAAAACAAAATCGGGACCAGCGCCAGATTGGCCAACCCGATCAGCAGATAGACCGAGCGCCACGTCACCGACAGCATGACCGCCGCCAGCGTCGCGATCATCACCAACTGACCGACGCTCATGCCGGACATGACGACAGCGTTGGCGGTGCCGGTGCGTTGCGGGAAGGCGCGCGTCACCATGACGCCGACGGGGATCATCGACGCCGCGCCGCTGCCGAGCGCATAGACCACGCCGTACAGCAAAAGCGCGTGCCACGGCGCCGTCATCAGGCTCATCAGGCCGATGCCAAGCGCACAGACCAGCAGCCCGCCGGCCAGCACCAGCCGCGGCCCCTTGCGGTCGGCCAGATAGCCGGCAGCGAACATCGCGCCAGCCGACACCACCTGAAACAGCGCGACGGCGAGGCCGAGTTCGCTGCGGCCCCAGCCCAGTTCATCGACGATCGGCCGCAGCGTCAGTGGAGACGAGTGGCTTTCGCGGCAATTGATTCTCACAGCGTGCGGCGCCCGGCAAAAGCGCACCCGCCGTGTATCAAGCCCTTTTGCGCGCCACAACTAGTCCACCTTGATGTTGGCGGCCTTGATCAGCGGCCACCACTTCTCGATCTCGGCTTTCTGGAATGCGCCGAGCGCCGCCGGGTTTTGCTGGTCGAGCGGCGGGATTTCCTGGCCGAGATCGAGCAGCCGCTTTTGCGTCGCCGGATCGGCGAGCGCGGCGCGGACGGCGGCGGCAAGCTTCTCGATGATTGGCTTCGGCGTATCCTTCGGCACCCACAGCCCGTGCCAGACCGAAATATAGAAGCCAGGCAGACCCACCTCGTCGACGGTGGGAATTTCAGGCGCCACGGACAGCCGCGTTTTCGACGTCACCGCGTAGGCCTTGATCTGTTTCTGGCGCACCTGCGGCAACGAGTTCGACGACTGGTCGAGCATGATCTGGATTTGGCCGCCAATCAGGTCCTGCATCGCCGGCCCGGTGCCGCGATAAGGCACGAACAGGAAATTGGTGTGGCTGAAGTTCTGGAAGTAGATGCCGCCGATATGCGAGGCACTCCCCGCTCCGGCCGTGCCGGCGGACACGTGATCCGGATTTGCCTTGATCCATTCGACCAGCGATTTCAGATCGGTCGCCGGAACCTTCGGATTGGCGACGATCAGTTGCGGATTACTGACCAGCAGCGACACCGGCGCCAGATCGGTCAGAAGATCATAGGGCAGATTGTAGATCGCGCCATTGACGACGTGCGTGCTCCACTGGCCGATGCTGAGCGTGTAGCCATCGGGCGCGGCGCGCGCGGCACGTCCGACCGCGATGCTGCCGGCCGCGCCGGTGATGTTTTCGATGATCACGGTCTGGCCCAGCGAGGGCCGCATGCCTTCGGCCATGATGCGCGCGACCACATCGGTCGGGCCGCCGGCGGCGAACGGCACGATCATGGTGATCGGACGCGATGGATAATCGTCGGCCTTGCTGCCGGTGACGTTGAGCGTGGCGCTGGCCACGACGCCGATCAACGCAAGTGCCGCGCCGCGAATTCCCCTCATCGCCGTTCCCCACGCTGTGGTTGCGTTCTGCGATAGTGAGGTTGGCGCGCACAGACTGTCAACGCGTGCGCGCTCAATGGCGTCTGTCAGATCGCGTCGTTGTGTCGTTCAGCGTGCGGCGCAAAAAATATTGGCGTTATGTGTTGCGGTGCACGCGCAACAACCGATACGTCGCGGACGCAAAACATAGAATAGTTTGTTTGCGCGCGCGGCCTGTGGCGAAACGATCACAACGCGGCGTAATCGATCGGCTTGTGACGATCCAAGGTGCGATGAATTGGCGGTAGTGGATATTTCAGACCGCTGGCGCAATTGAACAGCACGACCTGGTCGGTCTTTTTCACTCTGCCGTCGGCGAGCGACTGCTTGTAGGCGGCGTAGGTCGCGGCACCTTCAGGACACAGCAGAAAACCCTCTTCCTTGGCCATCTCGTCGAGCGCGGCGCTGATCGCGGAATCTTCGACGGCAATGGCAAAGCCGCCGCTCTCGCGCACGGCCCGCAGAATGAGGAAATCGCCAACGGCTTGCGGCACGCGAATGCCGGAAGCGATGGTGTGGGCGTTCTCCCAGCGGGGCGCGTGTTCGGTGCCATCCTCGAAGGCTTTGACCATCGGCGCGCAGCCGGCCGCCTGCACGGCGACCATGCGCGGACGTTTGCTGCCGATGAAGCCGATCTCTTCCAATTCGGCGAAAGCCTTCCACATGCCGATGAGGCCGGTGCCGCCGCCGGTTGGGTAAAAGATGACGTCCGGCACCTGCCAGCCGAGTTGCTCGGCAAGCTCGAGGCCCATCGTCTTCTTGCCTTCGATCCGGTACGGCTCCTTCAAGGTCGAGGTGTCGAACCAGCCGACTTTGGCCTTGCCCTCGCCGACGATCTTGCCGCAGTCGTCGATCAAGCCGTTGACGCGATAGACGGCGGCGCCTTGAAGCGCGATCTCGCTGACATTCACTTCCGGTGTGTCTTCTGGACAGAAGATCGTCGTCTTGATGCCGGCATGCGTCGCGTAAGCCGCGAGCGCCGCGCCGGCGTTGCCGTTGGTCGGCATCGCCATGTGCTTGATACCGAGTGCTTTGGCCATCGACACCGCCATCACCAGACCCCGCGCCTTAAATGAGGCGGTCGGCAAGCGGCCTTCGTCTTTCACCAAATTGGCGCCGCCGCCGAGTTTGGCTTTGAGCTTGGGCATGCTGACGATCGGCGTCATGGTCTCGCCGAGGCTGACGATATTGGCCGGATCGCGCACCGGCAGCAATTCGCGATAACGCCACAAATCCGGCGGGCGCTGCGCCAGCTTTTCCTTGGTCAGCGCCTTCTTCACGCCGGCGAGGTCGTAACGCACCAGCAACGGCTTGCCGGCGCGGGACAGATTATGGATCTGATCGGCCTCGTGGCGTTCGCCTGTCATGGCGCATTCGAGATGCGTGACGAAATTCGGCAGCTTGGCGGTCAGGTTGTCGTCGTGTTGCATCACGAACTCCGGCTGGCGGCCGTAACTATTGGTTAGTGGGTGGCCGCGCGCGAAATACCACGAAATGAGACAGCGAAAAGTTGACCACGAAACTCACCAAAATCGAGATGAGCTTGGCCGGCAATACCCCCATGCCGGCCCAGTCCTTCAGCAGCACCAAGGTCGCGGTTGCGGCCACCATGCCGGTGATGCCGGACAAAACGAAGGTTCCGTAATCGCGCCAGCGCAGTGTATGACCGGATTCGGGGCCGAACGTAACGAACGTGTTCATCGTGTAGGAAAACGACACCGCCACCAGCCAGGCCAGCACGTTGCAAAGCACCAGCTGCAACGCCAGGATATTGTAGCAAACCCAGAAAACCGACAGATCGATCAGCGTATTGACGACGCCAACGCTGGCGAAGCTGATCGCCTTGAGCGCGATGGCACGCTCGTGCCAGGCCACGGTGAGACGGTCGAGGATATTTTGCAGGGGCGCCGGAATCATCGTCCGTACATAGCACCTTGTTGATGCATGATCGTACCTCAAAAACCGCTCTTGAGACGGGCGCGACAGCGCCGCGCCGGTACGGTATAGAGTGGCGCGAAGCAAAATTACGACAGGTTGACGAGAATGGCGACGAAACCGGCCAAATCCCGCACGGCGGGACGGTCAAAATCGGGGTCCGGAATCAAGGCCGGGCTGGAGCCCGGATTGCAGTCCGGATTGTCGGTCGTCATCCCGATGTTCAACGAGGCCAAGGGCCTCCCCGGCCTGCACGAGCGCATCGCCGAGGTCGCGCGGTTCCTCAAGATCAAGCACGGGCTGGCGATGGAAGTCGTCTATGTCGACGACGGCAGCCGTGACGAGTCGAGCCGCGTCGCCCAGACGCTGCCGGCCATCGCGCTGGACGTCCAGGTGGTTACGCTATCGCGCAATTTCGGCAAGGAAGCGGCGCTGCTCGCCGGCCTCGAGCATGCGCGGCTCGGCGCGGTGCTGTTCATGGATGCCGACGGCCAGCACTCGCCGACGCTGATCGAGACGCTGGTGTCGCGCTGGCTCGATGACGGCTACGACGTCGTCTACACCGCCAAGGCGCATCGCGAGAACGAACCGTTCCTGCGGCGGCTCGGCGTGCACACATTCTATACGCTGCTGAACTGGCGCTCGCGCCACAAGATTCCGGAAGACGCCGGCGACTTCCGCTTGCTCTCGCCGCGCGCCGCCGCGGCGCTGCGCGCGATGCCCGAGCGCAACCGCTTCTTCAAGGGCCTGGCGAGCTGGATCGGCTTCAAGCAGGTGCGGGTCGACTACGAACCCGCCGAGCGCGAGCATGGCGTCACGACCTGGAACGTGTGGACACTGATCGGCTTGTCGATCGAAGGTCTGACCTCGTTCTCGGTGGCGCCGTTGCGCGTCGCCAGCTTGCTCGGTCTTTTGCTGGCGGCGACGGCCCTCCTGTTCGGCGGCTGGATTCTGCTGGAGACGATTCTGTTCGGCAAGGACGTGCCGGGCTATCCCTCGCTGGTCGTCAGCGTGATGGTGATCGGCGGTGTGCAATTGCTGATGATCGGCGTGCTTGGCGAATATATCGGCAAACTGTTGTCCGAGATCAAAGGCCGGCCGGTATACTTTGTCGCCGACCATACGTTGAAGAACGTCGAACAAGACGCCGAAGACGAATCCAAAGAAACCACCAAGCCGCGGCCGGTCGCCTCACGCGCGGCGGAGTAAAGCTTTGCAGCAGACCCGCCCTGTATCGCGCCACATCTGGCTGTGCGCGGACGATTACGGCATTTCGCCCGCCGTGAACGCCGGCATTCGCGAGTTGATTGCGGGCGGACGGCTCAACGCGACCTCGGTCATGGTGGCGGCGCCGCATCTCGGCGCGGATGAGACGCAGGCGCTCGTACGCCTCAATACAGAGGAGAAACGCGCCCAGATCGGTCTGCATGTGACGCTGACCGGGCCGTTCACGCCGATGAGTGCCGGCTTCACGCCGAAACGCGACGGCGCCTTCTTGCCGCTGGCCGAGACGATGCGCACCGCTATCGCGCGGCGGCTGCGCCCCGACATGCTGGCGGTCGAGATTGCCACGCAGTTGCAGGCGTTCGAGAAGATCTTCGGCCGCGCGCCCGACTTCGTCGATGGCCATCAGCACGTCCATTTGTTCCCGCAGGTGCGCGACGCCTTCGTGAAAACGGTCGCCGAACTGGCGCCCCATGCCTGGGCGCGGCAATGCGGCCGCGCCAATTCGCTGCGCCGCCTGCACGACCGCAAGGCGCTGGTACTCGATATTCTCAGCATGGCATTTCGCCGCAGGGCAGACCGGCAGGGCCTGGCCGTCAATCCCGCGTTCGCCGGCGCCTATAATTTCTCGGCCAAAGCCCCATTCGCCAAGATTTTCCCGCGTTTTCTCACCGGACTGCCCGACGGCGGTCTGATCATGTGTCATCCGGGCTTCGTCGATGCCGAGCTAAAAAGCCTGGACTCGCTGACCACGCTGCGTGAGCATGAATTCGCCTATTTCAATTCCGATGCTTTCCCGACAGCGCTGGCCGAGCACGGCGTCGCGTTGGCGCAGCCCCCTGGCAATGACACCAGCGCTGCCTAGATGTTGCTGAGTGGTTTTGTCTGGGAGAACATCGATGACACCGCAAGAACGCCAGCTGGTTGACGAACTGTTCGACAAGCTCGCACGGCTGGAAGGCACGTCACGCGACCGCGACGCCGAGCGCGCGATTGCCGACGGCCTCGCCCGCGCGCCGAACGCGGTCTACGTGTTGGTGCAGACTGCTTTGGTGCAGGACGAAGCGCTCAAGCGCGCCGACGCGAAAATTCGCGAATTGAGCGGAGAGGACGAAGCACCCGCTCAAGGCGGCGGCTTTCTCGACAGCATGCGCAATGTGCTGACCGGCGGTTCACCGCGCGGCTCGGTGCCGAGCGTACGGCCGGGTGCATCGAGTGGACCCGATCCGCGCTGGAACACCGGCGGCACCTATGCGCCGGGGCAAACCGCAGCATACCAAGGCGCGCCATACCAGGCCGCGCCGGCGCAACCGATCGGCAGCGGCGGCTCGTTCCTCGGCACCGCGGCAGCATCGGCCGCCGGCGTCATCGGCGGCGCGCTGTTGATGAACTCGATCAGTTCGATGTTCGGCCATCATGGCGGCTTGGGCGGTGGCAGCGCCTTCGGCGGCGATACGGCGGCTTCGCCGTGGAGCGGCGGCGCGTCGAACAGCGATCTCGCACGCGATGCGGGGTTGAACGACGTCGGCAGCGACCGCAGCGCCGGCCTGTTCGGCTCGGGCGACGACGACGCGAATGTCGATGTCGCGGATTCGAGCAGCGATTTCGGCGGTGACTTTGGCGGCGATGGCGGCGGCGACAGCGCCTGACCGCACGTTACATCACGATGACTTTGCTACCGACTTTGACCCGGCCGTAGAGGTCGATGATGTCGACGTTGCGCATACGGATGCAGCCGGACGACACGTTCTGCCCGATGGTCCAGGGCTCGTTCGAGCCGTGGATGCGATAGAGCGTCGAGCCTAAATACATCGCGCGCGCGCCGAGCGGATTCGTCGGCCCGCCGGCCATGAAGTGCGGCAGGTTTGGCTGGCGCTGCAGCATCTCCGGCGGCGGCACCCAATCCGGCCATTCTTTCTTCGCCGTCACTGTGTGCGCACCCGACCAGGTGAAGCCCGGACGGCCGACGCCGATGCCGTAGCGCATCGCCCGGCCCTCAGGCATGACTAAAAACAGAAAGTGGTTCGGTGTATCGACGACAATCGTGCCGGGACGCTCCGGCCCCGTGTAGTCGACTTCCTGCTGCTCGAATTGCGGATCGATCGGGTAGCCTTGCGGCTCCAGCATCGGATCGACCGCGGGATTGGCGTTGGCGTAAACGGCTTGCGGCGCAGTCTGATAATTCTGCGGCGGGCCGATATATTGCTGTTGCGGTATCGCGTATTGCGGCTGCTGCCGCTGGCCGGAATCGCCGAACAGGAATTCGACAAACCCGCCGCCGAGACCGCCGCGCACGTCCTGCGCCGGCACCATCACGACCATCGGCGGGGTCGACGCCTGCATCTGCGCCGACGCAGCGCCGCTGACGAGCAAGCCCGCAATCAAGACTGGAAAACCCGAACCCCGCATGGCCGCGATTACAGGGCCAAACCGACACCGAATGGTAAAGCCGGCGCCCCGCCCGGGCGCTTTCCGGCGCATGGCGGGCGCTTCGTCGCCAGACGGTTTATTTTCCGTAAACCGTCCCCTCATGGTTAATGGACGATTTCGCAATGCCGCAACCCAGCGTTAATCGGCGTTAGGTTAGATATTCTCTGGGGCAGCGAGGGCTTGGCCGTGCAGCGTAAAGTTTTCCGCGTCGAGGAGATGTTTGCTGGCGGCCCCATGACCGCGCCGGCCGCCCCTGTCGACGAACTCAAAGCGCTGCACCGGCTCGCCGAGCAACGCGATGACGCCACCTCCGAAATCGTGCAAGGCCTCACTCGCGAACTGGCGCTGATCCGCGAGACCATCGCCCGCAACAAACGCGAACTGGCCGCGATGATCGGCGATGGCAACGAACGCCGCATGGCGCGCGCCGCCGACGAACTGCGGGCCTCGGTCGACGGCATGGACGACGCCACGCAGAAGATACTGAAGTCGGTCGAAGTGATCGACGACAGCGCCAGGGCGCTCGCCGCGGCGCAAAAGAGCGATTACGAAATCGGCCTGACTCAGGAAATCCAGGATCAGGTCGTCGCGATCTACGAAGCCTGCAATTTCCAGGACCTCGCCGGCCAGCGCATCACCAACGTGATCGCGGTGATGACGATGGTCGAGGATCAGGTCGGTGTCATGCTCGACCGCTGCAATGGCATCGCCGGCCCGGATGTGGCGCCCATCGCGGTCAAAGCCACCGGCGACCGCGCTTTGCTCAACGGCCCGAAACTGGATGGCGACTTTGGCCACGCAACCCAGAGCGACATCGACGCGATGTTCGACTGATCCGTTTGATGTGCGCCTAATGCGCGGCGCCGCTGAAGTCCTGCATCACATTGCTTTTCGCAATACGCACGCGGCGCATGCCCTCCGGCGTATTGCGGCTGCGGCCGACAAAGCGCGGCACCCCTGCCGTCACCACGGCGCCGACCGCGGCGACATCACCGTTCGCCAAGGCCGACAGCGCGTCGTGCTTTGAGCCACCGGAACACGCATCGATCGCGACGATGTCGGCGTCCCTGCCCGGCGCAATGAACCCGGAATTCAACTTATAGACCTTGGCGTTGTTGCCGGTCGCCGCGGCGATCGCCATTTCAGGCGGCATGTCGGCGAGGCTCGCCAGATGGGTGATGGTGTACATCATGCCCAGTGGCATGATGCCGCTGCCGGTCGGCGTGTCGGTCGCGATCAGAAAACGGTCGAACGCATCGGCCTCACGCACCAGACGGCTGAGCCACAACGTCGTGCGCAGATTGCCGGCGGTACAGACCTGCAGCGCGACGTTCGATTCATTGACGAGGCGCGGAAAGCCTTCATCGGGCATCGCCACCGGCCCGCCATTAACGTGAAACGATACTTGCGGGTCGAGCGCGAGGATGTGCTCGGCCCAGATGCCTGACGAACCCGGAATCGAAGACCCTCCGGTGTGCACCGTCGTGATCATGCCGCGCGATTTCGCCCAGCCGATGGTTTCCTTGTAATCGTAGGGCGTCTTGAAGGCGCCAAAGCCGGCTTTGGCGAGCCAGACGCCTTTGGCAACGAGTTCGTCGAAGTCGCTCTCCTTCAGACCCGGCTCCAGAATGATCGAACCGGCGTGCACCCTCATGCCGCCGGGGCGATAGTTCTCGAAGCACTTGAACGCGGCGACCGCCAGCGCCTTGACGCCCTCTGGATCTTTCGGTCGGCCGGGCACGTGAACTTCGGAGGCCGTGATCGCTGTGGTAACGCCGCCATGGCTATAGCTTTCGAGAAAGCCGACGGTCTTTTGGCGCGGCGTGTAGTCGCCGAACGTGATGTGAACGTGGGAATCGATCAGGCCGGGAATAGCCACCGCGCCATCCGCGTCGATCACCACGTCGCAATCGTCCAGCATCGCCGCATCCGCCGTGCCGACGTGCTTGATGAGGCCACCGTCGCAGACGATGGTGTCGCCGCTCACGAAGGGCTTGCGCCAGTCGCCGCTGACGATGGTCTTGAGATTGACGATCGCTGTCTTCACGGCGCTTGCTTCTTCTGCGCGTCGGCAAACGACATGCCGCCGACGCGGGCATTCAGACGGCCGCGATTGGCGAGGCAAAAGACGATTGCGATCTCGTCGGGCAGCGGGGCGTCCGGTAGCACAAGGCTCATGCCGTCGTAGTGCGAGCGGACATAGACCTCGTCCTTGCAGTTCATCGGAATGTCGATCAGCGTACCGGGTGCCGCGACCTTGGTCATCGACGAAATCCAGGCGTCGGCCTTGCCGATGGCGTCGCGGAACGGATTGGCGAAGGTTGTCGTCAGTAAAGCATTGGCGTGCTCCTGCTCACCCGCCGAGCCGACGATGCCGCCTTTGCCGTAGCTTTCGACATTGTACGGCGCCATCGCGGCCAGCGCGCGCATCGCCATCTGCCGGCCGAGATCTCGGCTGGCTTCGATCAATTCAGAGAGGTCATCGACGTAGCGGCCGGCGTAAGGGTTTTCCAAAACGCTCACCGCCGCGACTTTGCGCAGCGGCGGGTCGGCGGGCCTGCCGGCCTCGATATGACGTTCCTCGACGATCGTGAATATCCGGCGAACCATCAACTCCACCGCGCGCTCCCCCTTCTTTTTTTGTTTTCAGAATGATCGGCCGGTGGCGAAGGCTTTGTCAAACAGGGCGGCGGATGACGATGAAACAGGCCAGCGCCACCGCGGCAAAGCCTGCGGCGGTTGCGAGCGCCATTGAGTCCGAGGCGCGTTCGACGACGAAGGCCATCGCCAAGGGCGCCGCCGCTTGCATCACCAGAAACGGCCCGGCGAGCCGGCCCATCAGGCGGCCGTAACCGGACGCGCCGAACAGCGCCAGCTGCACCGCACCGCGCGTGATGGTGACAAGACCGTTGGCGCCACCGAACATCAGCGCGAACACGGCGGCGACCCATGGCGAGACGCCGAGAATCGCCAGCATGACGAAGGCGCAGAGCAGGACGCCGAGTGCGAAGCGCACGACCCAAAGCGGATGCAGATCGCGGCCGAACGCAAATTCGATCAACCGCGCGCCAACCTGCGCCGGACCAAACAACGCGCCGATCCAGACCACCGTGCCGGCATCGATGCCGGAGCGTTGGAAGATCGCCAGCAGATGTGCCGACAGGCCTGACGGCACGAAAGCGTACGCTGCGAACGCGGAGGCGACCAGAAGGAACGGCAGGCCGTGCGGCGGCAGCACCTTCTCCGGCACTTTGCTGTCGTCCGGCGCGAGCCTGCGCACCTCGAAGCGTTCGCGCGGCAATAAGAAGGCATGCAGCGGCGCCGAAATCAGAGCCAGCAGCGCGGCGTAGATCAGATAGGTGCCGCGCCAGCCGGCCGCTTCGATCAGCAGATGGGTCGCGGGCCAGCTCACGGTCGAAGCGAAGCCGCCGGCCAGCGTCAGCGCGGTGATAGGACGCCGCGCGCCGGCGCCGAAGATGCGGCCCAGCGTGGCGAAGGCGGAGTCGTAGAGGTTTGCCGACATGGCGACGCCGAGCACCATCCAGACCGTGTAATAGGCGACTGGATTATCGGCGATGCCGATCAGGACCAAGCCAAGCGCGCCGGTCAGCGAGCCGATAGTCATCACGACATGGCCGCCGAAGCGGTCGATCGACCGCCCGACATAAGGCGCGACCAGACCGGCCGTCAGCAGTGCGACGGAAAAGCCGCCCATCGCGAAAGCCATCGACCAGCCGTGCTCGGCGGCAATGAGCGGCACGATCAGCACGGGAGTGTAGAAGATCGAGCCCCACGACAGGATCTGCGTGACGCCAAGCACCGGCACGGCGCGCCACGGGCTTTCGACAAAGTCGCGGAGAGGAATCATGGGCCAATGCTAGCATCCCTCTTCCCGCTGACGGGGAGAGGCCACGCGCGCATCGCGGCAGTGATTTACTGCTGCTGGATTGGCGGCTGAACCGGCTTCGGTTTCGGCGCCGCCTTAGGCGCGGTCTTGGCCCGTTTGACTGCGGCAGCCTTCGGCTTCGGACGCTTTTCGCCCTCGGGTCCGCAGCGCACATAGACCATGGTGCCGTAGCGGCCCTGCACTTCGGTATCGATCCAGCGCAGCGCCATGACGCGGCCGTCGAAGGCGACGACCTCGCGGTCCTGCTGGCCGCCCGGCGGGTCCTCGGCGGGGCCGATGAAGTTCTTGCCGCCCGGCGCGCCTTTCAGGCGCAGCTCGGTTGGGGTCGATTGGTCGGCCAGATGCATCATGACGCCGCCCGTGGGCCCCAGCGTGATGATGTAAGGCTGACGGCATTGGTTGGCGGCGGCCGCCTCGGTGCGGGCCCGGTCCTCTTCCTTGTGATAGGCGGCCAACCCCCAGCGCCCGACCAAATCCTGCGGCGGGAATGACGGCGGCAGCGTTTCCATCATCGCGGGCGCCGGCGGCGGCCCTTCGGAGCTTGAAAATGGGTTGCTGATGCCGGAGCAGCCGGCGAGGGCCAAAGTGAGCAGCGCCAAGACCAGAGTCGTCGGCAAGCTGGGGCGGGTCGGAAGGCTCATTCGGGCTCCTACAAGCTCTAAATACGCACGTTTGGGGGTGCTAGATCATCGCGCGAGCGGCCCCCGAGCACACCCGCTGGCGGCACTATAACAAACGCGGGTTAACGCTCCCCGGCGCCGCCGGTTCAGAATCCTTGACACCCAATCGTGGACGCCATATGTCCGTCCAGCAATTTAGCACTCTCATTACGTGAGTGCTAAAGGCTTGCAAATTCAAGAGTTTCAGTCACGCCGACGAGGAAAAACAATGGCCAAAACCAAGTTTCGTCCGCTGCACGACCGTCTGGTCGTCCGCCGCATCGTTGCCCTGGAGAAGACCAAGGGCGGCATCATCATTCCCGACAGCGCCCAGGAAAAGCCGTCGGAAGGCGAAGTCATCGCCGTCGGCCCCGGCGGCCGCGACGAAGCCGGCAAGCTGATCCCGATCGACATCAAG
>CAITEM010000116.1 GCA_903891395.1 uncultured Hyphomicrobiales bacterium
GACGCCAAGAGCCTGATCACGCATCCGACCACGACGACGCATCAGCGGCTGACGCCCGAGCAACGCGCCGAACTCGGCATCGGCGACGGCCTGGTCCGTTTCTCGGCCGGCCTTGAGCATGCCGATGACCTGATCGAGGATCTGTTGACGGCGCTGGATAAGGTCTGACACCAAAAACGTGAATGCCCGGCACAGGGCCGGGCATTCACTGAAGACTTAATCGTAGCTTAGGTTCGACGGAGTTCTTACGGCACCATGTGCGACAGCGCAGTCGCCGACACGACCGGCCGCTGCGCGGCTTCCGAGATCACCATGCCGAGGCCCTTGGCCATGCAGGCGTAACCCCAGTCGTTCATATGCAGTCCATCGGGCGACGTGAAAGCGTCGAACGGCAGCTTATCGACCACGTTCCACCGCTTCATCACGTCGAAGCGGCGGAATAGATCGACCTCTTCCTTTTTCGCGGTCGTGGAAATCAGTTCGACCATGTGCTCGGCTTCCGGCTTCACAACCACCTTTGGCACGAATTGCGGATCGATCAGAACGACATCGGCATTGACCGAGCGAATCTTCTTGAGGCCGTCGCGGATCGAGGTGTCGTGGCTGTCCACCTCTTGATCGCGGATCACAGAATTGGTGCCGAGCTGCCACAACACCAGGTCCGGCTTTACAGCCACCACGGCGGTGTCGAAGCGCTTGAGCATGTCATTGACTTCCTCGCCGCCGACGCCGGCATTGAACACGGTGAACGACTGCTTGGGAAAGCGCGCCTTGAGATCGGCGGCCAATTGGTTGGGATAATTCGCGGCCGGCGAACTCGCGCCCGCGCCCCAGGTCGACGACGAACCCATCGCGACGATAGTGATCGGCTCACCGGTCACCAACTTATGGCCGACGTGCGTCAACGGGTGTGTCATGCGCAACATGTCGAGCGGCAAGTCGCAAGGGACGACGGCGACTTCCGCGCGTGCGGCAAAAGGCAACGCCAAACCGGCGAGCAGCATCGCGAGAGCAAAAGACTTCGTCGCCCGAGCGGCGAGATTCTTACAAAAGGCAGTCACTCCCAGCTGTCCTAGCGGCCGCCCTCGGCGTGAGGCGCGCCTGATTTTGCCGACTCGATTACGAGGTCGGCAAGTAACCGCCCTATGCAATCATGAACACGCTCGGCTGTGTCAAGTTTCTTCGTGGCGGAATTTAGGTCGAACGTACCAAGATCCGACCAGACTTTCATTATACTGAAGCGGTCAAACAGCGGAACTTCTTGCTGCAGTGCAACCCAACGCATGTTTTCAGCATAAGTCCCCAGTGCAATCATGGACTCTGTACGCGGACTATACTGCGGATTGATGAAAACAACGTCCGCACCCGCGGAACGCGCAATGTTGATACCCTTATCCAACGCCTGGCTGAATTGATCCGGGTCCAGCGATTGCATCGCGTCCACGGTCCCCGTTTGCCAAATCAACAAAGCAGGCTTGTTTGTTGCCAGCTCCGGTACCATCGCCTTGACCATATCGGCGGCGCTGCGCTTGGGCGTCACATCGATCGCAAGTTTCACCTCGACGCCGGGCAACTTTGCCTGAAGCGCCTGCAGAAGCCGCGACGGATAGGCGCTTTTGCTGCCCGACCCTGGTAGCGTCGAGGAACCCGCGCCGACAACCAAAACGGTCAGTTTTTTATTTTTGATCGCATGGGTAGTTTGCGGCAGTGCAAAATTGCGTTCGGGCTGCACTTCCGCAGTGCGGCAGTCAGCCGGATGCTCTGCCGGACTTTCGGCATTGGCCGATCCAGCCAGCACCACCAGTGCCAGCAAGAATGCTAATCGCCCCGTCATACGCTACCTCCCGCGTAGCCCGTCTTGGTTGTAGGCGGCCGCGGTCCTTGTCGCTCCACGCGTCTATACCACGATATGGTTGACGCCGCGGCAACCATAATGCCGATCCCAGATAAGCTGACAATGACGTGGGTCAACACGCGGTTGGACACTTCGGTGAAGACAAAATGTCCGGCGAACGACAGAAACACGCCGAGACAGAAGATACCCAAAGAATGCTGGCCGCAGACGATGGCCGGCCAAGCCAGCCATGACTTCAGCACGGGCCAATCCTTCGGCACCAACCGGACGGTAATGACGGCCAACGACAGGAAGTGCAGGATACGCAACACGTCGAGATTGGTCTTGTCGATCGGATAGATCGCCTCGCCAACAAATTTCGGCACGAAGGCGCCGAGCCACGGAAAATACCAGGTCATGGCGATGCCGAACGCAAATACCAGATAGAGAATGGCCAGCCCTGTCACCACAGGCGAATTGATCCAATGGCCAAGCCGCTTGGCACCGCCAAGCGCGCACCAGGCGCCGAA
>CAITEM010000117.1 GCA_903891395.1 uncultured Hyphomicrobiales bacterium
CGGATGAAGAAGGTGTCGTGATTTCAAGCGGCCCCGCAAATACCGGTGCACGCCCTCTCCCCTTTGGGGAGAGGGTTGGGGTGAGGGGTCTAGCTTTATCTAAACCGTGACCCCTCGCCCGCCGCGCTCCGCGCGTCGACCTCTCCCTGTGGGAGAAGTGAGAAGAGCCGTCACGGCAAATCCTCGGCGGCCACCGTCTTCGCCACCGCCTGCTCGTGGATGAAGATGTAGATGCCGGCGGCGATGATGATGCCGGCTCCGAGCAGCATCCCCCAACTCGGAACGTCGTTGAAGAAGACGTAACCGAGAATGATCGCCCAGAAGATGGTCGAGTATTGATACGGCACCACCTTCGATGCCGGCGCCAGCTTCAGCGCGCGATTGATGCAGGTGTGCGCGATCATCGCCGTGACGCCGAGCAATACCAAGAGCGCGGTGTCCCGCCAGTTCAAAGCCACCCAGTTGAAGGGCGCGACGACCGCGCCGAACACCAACGCGCCCGCCGTCTGCGTCGTCACCAGCACGATGTCGGAAGTGCCGCGCACCAGCCGTGTGCACACCATCAGGATCGAGAACGAGAAGCTGCCGGCGATCGCCACCCACGCCGCCGGTGTCAGCGATTGCGCCGACGGGTTGAGCGCGATCATCACCCCGGCGAATCCGGCCGCCACCGCGAACCATTGCCGCCAGCCGACATGCTCGCCCAGCAGCAACGGCGACACCGCGGTCACATAGATCGGGCCTGCGAGATAGAAGGTCATCACGTCGGCGAGCGGCATATAGGCCAGCGCCCAGTAGAAGCAGGCCACCTCGAAGGTCGCGAACAACGGCCGCAGGATTTGCAGCGCCGGCCGCGGCGCGGTAGCAAAAGCGGTCCAGCCCTCGCGCTTGATGAAGGGCGCCAGGAACAACAGACCGGCGGCGCTGCGCACCAGCAGCAACTGGCCGACCGAATAGGTCGCGATCAGCCATTTCCCCAGCGCGTCGTTGAGCGCGAAGAAAAAGATGCCTGTCAGCATCAGGCCGATGCCGGCGGCAACCCGATCCTGCGTGACGCCCGGTGAATTCATGCCGCCGCAGGGTATATACGCGGTCGTGCCATTCGCGAAGGGCCGCCGAACTCAGCATGGAGGCCGCTGGCGCTCAGCCGCGACTTGCGCGAAAATGACGGCAACAAGCCGCGCATGCAGCCAAAGAATTCGGGAGAACGCCATGGGTTACAGCCTCGATCAGTTCATCGCCGACGCCAAAGCCTCCTTGTCCCGCGACCCCGGCGTCGCCGGCCGCGAAGAAGTGCGGCTCAATCTCGAGAAGCTGCTCGGCAATCCCGATTTCATCCACGACTACGCCGGCGAGGATCAGCCGCGCGGACTGAAGGTGTTGTACGAGGACCCCAAGCTCGGCTTCCAGGTGCTGGCGCACATCAACGACAAGGCGCGCATCTCGCCGCCGCACGACCACGGCGAATCCTGGGCGATCTACGGCCAGGCGACGCATTACACCGACATGATCGAATGGGAACGCGAGGACGATGGCGCCGACCCGAAGCACGCCAAGCTCAAGCCAGTGAAAAAGTACCGGCTGACGCCCGGCAAGGCCGGCATCTATCAGGACGGCACCATCCACTCGATCGATTATCCGGACTATGCGCGCTTCATCCGCGTCACCGGCACCAACCTCGACAAGATTCCGCGCATTCGCGTCGACCTGAAGACCGGCGCGGTCGAGCAGATGTATACCGGCCGGGCGTCGTAGCGTTGCGTCCCCTCGCCCCCGCCGCCGTCAAAGCCATGCTCGGCGACGGCGAGGAACTGGCCCTGATCGACCTGCGCGAGGAACTGACGTACTCGCAAAACCATCTGCTATGGGCACGCAACGTGCCGCTGAGCCGGCTTGAACTGCGCTTCGCGCGGCTGGTGCCGCGGCCGACCACGCGCATCGTGCTGTGCGACGACAATGACGGACTGGTCGCGCGCGCCGCGCGCATCCTGACGCGCGCCGGTTACACCGACCTGTCTTATCTCGACGGCGGCATCGCCGCCTGGACCAAGGCCGGGCTGGTCACCTTCTCCGGCGTGCATGTACCGAGCAAGGCCTTCGGCGAATTCATCGAACACGACAGCGGCACGCCGAGCATCAGCGCCGGCGAACTCGACGCCATGATGCGCGGCGGCACGGATATGGTCGTGCTGGACTCGCGGCCGTTCGACGAATATTCGCGGGTGTCGATCCCGACCGGCATCAACGTGCCGGGCGCCGAACTGGTGCTGCGCGTGCGCGACATCGTGCCCTCGCCCGGCACCACCATCGTGGTCAATTGCGCGGGCCGCACCCGCAGCATCATCGGCGCGCAATCGCTCATCAACGCCGGCGTGCCGAACAAAGTGGTGGCCTTGCGCAACGGCACCATGGGCTGGCATCTCGCGGGGCTGAAAACCGACCACGGCAAGGACATGCGCGCGCCGGACGTCACCGGCATTGGCCTCGCCTGGGCCAGGAACGCCGTCGCCAACGTCGCGCGCACATTCAGCGTCCCCCGCGTCGATCACGCCACGCTGGCGCAATGGCGGACAGAGGCGAAGCGCACGCTTTATGTCTTTGATGTCCGCGACCCGGCCGAATACGAGGCCGGCCATCTGCCCGGCGCCCTGTCTGCGCCCGGCGGTCAATTGGTGCAGGCGACGGATTTGTATGCCGGCACGCTCGGCGCGCGCATCGTGCTCTGCGACGACAAGGAAGCGCGCGCGGTGATGTCCGCGTCCTGGCTCAAGCAAATGGGCTGGAAGGACGTGTTCGTTTTGCCTGAGGCTGGCAACGAGACCGGGCGACCGGCGGACAAAATTCTCGGCACCGCGCCGGCTGACGCGGCCATCGGTTATTCCGAGGTGATGAACGTCGACGACGTCAATGTGATCGATCTGTCGGCCAGTCCGAACTACCGCCGCGGCCATATCCCCGGCGCGTGGTTCGCCATCCGCTCGCGGCTCGACCGCGCCTTTCCGAAAATCCCCACGCGCAGCATGGTAGTGCTGACCTCCGAGGATGGCGTGCTGGCCGGCCTCGCCGTCGAGGAAGCGCGCGCGCTCACGAAAACGCCGGTGCGCTGGCTCAAAGGCGGCAACGCTGCCTGGGCCGCCGCCGGCATTCCGCTGTCGACCGACGTCAAGATGGCCGACGAGCCGCTCGACGTCTGGCTCAAGCCCTACGAGCGCGCCGGCGATCCGAAAAATGCCATGAACGAATATCTGTCGTGGGAAGTCGACCTGCTCGAGCGCATCAAGCAGGACGGCACGACGAATTTCAAAACCCGCCCGCTCGTTCCCGCGTGAACGGGGAATCCAGAAGCCCCTACTGCCGCAACGCCGCCTCGAACTTGTCGCCGAACTCACTGAGTTCGTCGGCGCCGAGATCGCTGACCGCCCAGAGATTGAGCCCGTTCTCGGTCCAGCGCCGCACGTTGAAGCCCTGCAGGCTTTCCATGGTCGCGCGGCGCGTCGCCGCGCCCGGCGCCGGCGCGCAGAACAGCTCGATGACGAGGACGCGGCGGCGATAGACGATGGCCGCCACCGGCTTGGCATCGACATAATCCAGCCGGCCGCCGATCAGCGTGAAGCCGAGCGCGGTGAGATCGACCACCGGCGGCGCGACGTCGAGCCGTCCGTTAAACCACGGCTTCACCGTATGCTGATCGGTCGACACCACATCGGTGAGGTGTTGGCCCTGCAACGATCGCAGATGCGCC
>CAITEM010000118.1 GCA_903891395.1 uncultured Hyphomicrobiales bacterium
CGATCGGCGTATCCGGCGTCACGTCGATTTTCTTCTCGCCTTCTTTGTACTTGATCGACAACGTCATGCCGCCGCCGGTCTTGGCAACGTCGCTGCCGACCGTACCGGTCGCATTCGCGCTGACACCGACCGTGCCGTTCGTCATGGTGCTCTTCGGCTTGTAATCGTAGGGCCGGTCGCCCTCACCGGTGCCGCGCATCGATTCCGGGAAGATGTGCACCTCGACAGCCTTGAAGCTGCCGTCGGCTTCCGGCATCGCCGCCGAGCCGACAAACGAACCCGGCTTGATGTCGGCGAGCGAGGCCTTGACGACGGCGACGACGGTGACGTTGTCGGCCATCTTAACGGTCAGCGTCTCGCCGGCGCGCGATTTCACGGTGAGCACCGCGCCGTCGACTTTTTCGATCGTACCGCGCACCCGCACGGTCTGCGGCTGCTGGGCGAAGCTCGACGCGCTGAACAGAACCAAACCGGCGCAGCCAAGAATAAAGTTCGTTTTACGCATGCGAGCCTCCTTGTTGAAGTTACATCGCCGGAGCGGCGCCGCGACCGACATAGATATTCTTCGCCGTTACCGAGCCGTCCGCCTGCTTGTCGGACTGCATGATGATGATCGGTGTGCCGGCTTTCAACTCGTCTTTAGTGCCCGGCGCGACCGAGGCTATCACGGTATCCTTGCTCACGATGACTTTCTTCTCGCCGTCTTTGTACTTCACGGTCAGCGTCTCGCCGTCCTTGGCGGTCACTGAGTTGGCGACATAGCCATTGGTCATGGTGCTATTGGGGCGGCCGTCCCAGGCGCCGTGACGGTCGGCGACAACGCCGCGCTGCGCCGGCAAAAAGATATGAATCGAATAGGCCTTGATGCTGCCGTCGGCGTCCGGAACGCCGGCGATGCCGATGAAACTGTCCGGCTTGATGTCGGCCAGCGTCGCCTTGACCAAAGCGGCGACACGAACGTCGTCGGCGAGCTTGACGTCCATTATTGCACCGTCGCGGGTCTTGAGCGACAGCATGGCGCCATCGGCCTTGGCGATTTCGCCGCGGATGCGGCCGGGCTGCTGCGCGTCAGCCGAACCGATGGCCAATGCGCCAAAGGCGGCGGCAAAAGTGACGGCGCACACCAGCCGCCGCGACATATTCAATGTATGCATTATAACCTCCCGCGCCGCCGGTCGTGGCGGCCGTCAGGCAGAGAACCCCTAAGCCGGCTTATTATTCCGGGACTTCTTTGGCTTTAGCGTGACCGCAATCTTCACTTTGACCGGGGGGACCGGCGGCTTCGGCGTAGCGCCGGCTTGCAAATCAGCCTCCACCAGGGCGCGGAGTTCCGCCGTTACCTCCGGCTTGATGCCGAACCAGCGCTCGAAACCCAATACAGCTTGGTGCAGCAGCATGCCAAGGCCATCGGCGCTGCGCAGGCCACGCTCGCGCGCCATCGCCAGCAACGGCGTCACCAACGGCGCATAAACCAGATCGGCCACCACCAAGGAGGCCTGGCAGCGCAAATTGATTGGCAGCGGTGGCTGACCGACCATGCCGAGCGTGGTGGTATTGACCAGCAAGCCCGCGCCGCCGAGCAGCCCGGTAGTCTCGTCCCAGCCCGACGCGAATACGCGCGAACCGAATTTTTTGGCGAGCGCCTGTGCGCGCTCCGGCGTGCGGTTGACCACATAGACACGGCGGACATCACGCTGCAGCAAGGCGAACACAACGGCCCGCGCACCGCCGCCGGCGCCGACGACAACGGCGCTTTCCAGCCCGCGGTCCCAGCCCGGTGTCACCGCGTCGAGGTTGGCGAGAAAACCGGCAACGTCGGTATTCGTACACCGCAAGACGTCACCGTCGTACCAAAGACAATTGGCGGCGCCGACCGCGCGCGCCCGCTCGTCCGGCTCCGACAGCGCCATGACTTTTTCTTTATGCGGCACCGTCACGTTGGCGCCGACATAGCCGTGCTGGCGCAAATTTCTGACGAACTCGGTGAGCTCTTCTGGGGGCACCGCCTCGCGGCGATATTCGACGTTGAGATTATATTTCTGCGCCCAGTAATTGTGGATCAATGGCGAGCGCGAATGACCGGCCGGCCAGGCGATGATGCAAGCGGCCTTGTCCACGGCGGGCTTTGCCGCGCTGGTCGTCTCGTCGCTCATGATTCCATCACTACGGTATTGCGCAACACGCCGATTTCCGGAACTTCGATTTCGACGACGTCGCCGGGCACCAGCCACTTCGGCTTGTCGCTCTTCGGGCCGAGCTTGATCGGCGTCCCGGTGGCGATGATGTCGCCGGGCTTGAGCGTCATGAAAGTGCTGACATAGGCGATCAGGTCGGCGAAAGACTTGATCATGCTCGCGGTGGTGTCGTCCTGCGTAATCTCGCCGTTGAGCTTGACGGTAATGTGCAAGGGCTTGGTCAGGTCGATTTCATCGGTGGTAACGATCCAGGGGCCGATGGCGCCGGTCGACTCCCAGTTCTTGCCCTGGGTGACGTTGAACTTGCCGTGACGAATCCAGTCGCGGATCGTGCCTTCATTGCACAACGTCACGCCGGCGACATGGTCGAGCGCCTGATCGTGCGGAATGCGACGACCGGCGCGGCCGATCACCAGCGCGATCTCGCCTTCGTAATCAAGCTGCTCGGATTCGAACGGCCGCACCAGCGGCTGTTCGTGCGCGGCCAGCGAATTCGGCGCGCGGTAGAACATGCTGGGGTATTTCGGCACTTCGGCGTCGCCGTAGTCGGCGTTGCGGTTGGCATAATTGATGCCGATGCAAAGGATTTTTTCCGGCGAGGTCAGCGGCGCCAGCCATTCGACTTCCGTCACGGAAAAATCCGCACGCACGCCGCGCGCAGCATCCCGCGCCAGTTGCAGCCCGTCATTGCGCAAGAGGTCGAGCGTCGAAGCGAAATGCGGTCCCAGCCGCGGCTTGAGATCGACCACGCCCTGCCCGGCGCCCTCGCCGACGACAACGCCGAAACTCTCGCGGCCACGCAGTTTATAGCTTGCTAGCTTCATCGAAACGTCCGTTGGACCCCATCGGGTCCGCAGCGTGTATTCCGGGCCTGCGGTGGCGTCAACGCAACTAATTAGCTTGCCGGGCTTGACGGGAAGCCCATTGTGCATTTCATCGAAACGCCATGAAATCCATTTTTATCGATTGCAACGACCA
>CAITEM010000119.1 GCA_903891395.1 uncultured Hyphomicrobiales bacterium
TCCTACGGCACGCAGAAGGCGATCAGCGAATTGCTGCTGGCCGACTATACGCGGCGCGGCTTTCTCGAGGGCGTCGGCATCCGCCTGCCCACCATTTGCGTGCGGCCGGGCAAGCCGAACAAGGCGGCGTCCGGCTTCTTTTCAGGCATTATTCGGGAGCCGCTGGCCGGGATGGAGGCGATCCTGCCGGTCGCCGACACGGTGCGGCATACCCATGCCAGCCCGCGTTCGGCGGTCGGCTTCCTGATCCATGCCGCCGGCTTGACCCGCGAGCAACTCGGACCGCGGATCAACCTGGCCATGCCGGGGGTGTGCTGCACGGTTGCGGAACAGATCGAGTCGCTGGCCCGCATCGCGGGGCCCAAGGTCGCTGCCCGGATCCGCCGCGAGCCGGACGAACTGGTCGTGCGCATTGTCAGCGGCTGGTCGGAACGTTTCGATGCCAAGCGGGCCGCCGAACTCGGCTTCAAGGCCGAAGAGAGCTTCGACGAGATCGTCCGCGCGCATATCGAGGACGAATTGGGCGGAAAATTCGTTAATTGAGCCGTTCGGCGCGGCCAATTGGTAACTTGCTCACCCTCCCCCCAGTCCCTAAATTAGGGTCATGACCTACGTTGACGCCGCCGTTGCTCCGCTTCGGAAGACCGGCCAGATCAAAATTCATGGACCGGGCGCCTTTGCGGGCATGCGCAAGGCTGGCCAGTTGACGGCACAGTGCCTCGACATGCTGACCGGGCATGTCAAACCGGGCGTGCCGACCGACAAGATCGACAAGCTGGTCTACGACTACGCCATGGATCACGGCGCCCTGCCGGCGACGCTGATGTACCGCGGCTACAAGAAGTCGACCTGTACGTCGCTCAATCATTTGGTTTGCCACGGCATCCCGTCCGACAAACCGATGAAGGAAGGCGACATCGTCAATATCGACGTGACGCTGATCCTCGACGGCTGGCACGGAGACTCGAGCCGCATGTACCCGATCGGCGCCATCCCCCGCCGCGCCGAGCGGCTGATCGAAGTCACGCACGAAGCCATGATGCGCGGCATCGCCACCATCCGCCCCGGCTCGACGTCCGGCGACATCGGCGCGGCGATCCAGAGCTATGTCGAAGCCCAGCACATGAGTGTAGTGCGCGATTTCTGCGGTCACGGCCTCGGCCGCCTGTTCCATGACGAACCGAACATCGTCCACGTCGGCCGGCCCGGCGAAGGCATCGTGCTCAAGCCCGGTATGTTCTTCACCGTCGAGCCGATGATCAACCTCGGCCGCCCACACGTGAAAGTGCTGTCCGATGGCTGGACCGCGGTAACGCGCGACCGTTCGCTCTCGGCCCAGTTCGAACACACCGTCGGCGTGACCGACAAAGGCGTCGAGGTCTTCACCTTTTCGCCGGCCGGATTCGACAAGCCGCCCTATAAGACCGCCGCATAAAATCCGAGGCAACGGCCTCAAAGGCGAAAAACCTCTCTCGCCGGTTGCATACGGCTGCATTACACTCCATCGCGGGGTGTCATGCATGACCGATGATGTCGAAAAAGCCGACGCAAATTCCGGCCTGTCCCAGGCTACGCCTCACTATCACGGTCACCGCGAGCGCTTGCGTGGCCGCTTTCGCGAGGCCGGTGCGGATGCGGTGAGTGACTACGAACTGCTCGAACTGGTGCTGTTCCGCGCGATCCCGCAGCGCGACGTCAAGCCACTGGCGAAGGAGTTGGTTCTCAAGTTCGGCTCGTTCGCGGAAGTCGTCGCCGCGACGCCCAAGCGGCTGGCCGAAGTCAAAGGCGTGGGCGAAGCCGCCATTACCGAACTCAAGATCGTGCATGCCGCCGCGAACCGCCTGACGCGGGGCCAGGTTCAGAAGCGGCCGGTGTTGTCATCATGGTCGAGCGTGATCGACTATTGCCGCACCGCCATGGCCTATGCCGACAAGGAGCAATTCCGCCTGCTGTTCCTCGACAAACGCAACCAGCTCATCGCCGACGAAGTGCAGCAGGTCGGCACCGTCGACCACA
>CAITEM010000120.1 GCA_903891395.1 uncultured Hyphomicrobiales bacterium
GACTGACCGATCAGCCGCTCCAGGCAGGTGCGGGCCTCGGCCAGCGACCACACGGTGCGTTTCTTGAACTGCACGCGCGACAGCACCGTGCGCTGACGCTGCGACGAATAGGCCGAGAGCAGATCGTACAGTGTCGCGGAAAACTCCGAGCGCTTGATCTCGGCGATCGGCTCCGGCGCGCCGCGCGCAAACACATCGCGGTTGAGCTGCGGACGGCCCATCAGCCGCGTCGCCACTTCGCGGAAGGCTTCGAGACGGCGCAGCCGGTACGCCAGAGCCAGCGCCATGTCCTCGGCGCTCGGCCCCTCGCCCGGGGCCGCTTCCGGCAGCAGCAGGCGCGACTTCAAGTAGGCAAGCCAGGCCGCCATCACGAGGTAGTCGGCGGCGAGTTCAAGCCGCAGCTTGCGCGCCTCCTCGACGAAGATGAGATACTGGTCGGCCAGAGCCAAAATAGAAATTTTCGCCAGATCGACCTTCTGCTGGCGCGCCAAAGCGAGCAGCAGATCGAGCGGGCCTTCGAAGCCTTCGACGTCGACCATCATCGCCGGTTCGCTGTCGGCGCGGTCGGCGGCCAGCGTGCCCGCCAGCGCGGTATCGAATTGTTCGGCGCTCATGCATTGCCTGCTTGTTGCGTTCCGCCGGCGATCATCCGGTTGAAGATGTTGCGCGCGGCTTCGACGTCGAATTCCTCGGGCGCCGACCGGGCGGCCAACGCGGCATCGGCGCGCCGCGCGGCATGCCCTGCTAGCTCGGGACAGGCGTCCGCGACCGCGGTCATCTCGTCGAGCTTGCCGTTGCAATGAAGCACGACGTCGCATCCGGCGGCGAGCGCGGCGGCGCTGCGCTCGGCAATTGTCCCCGACAAAGCGTTCATCGAAACGTCATCGCTCATCAGCAAGCCTTGGAACCCGATAAAACTGCGAATCACTTGCTCCACCATTGTGACCGAAGTGGTGGCGGGCGCACCCGCATCGATGGCGCTAAACACAACATGTGCGGTCATGCCGAGCGGCAGACCGGCCAGCGGCTTAAACGCGGCGAAATCAGTCCGTTCCAGCGTGGCGCGGTCGGTATCGACCGCCGGAAGCTTGTGGTGGCTGTCGGCGGTGGCGCGGCCATGGCCCGGAAGGTGCTTGAGTACCGGCAAGACGCCGCCCGCCATCAAGCCCTTGGCGATGGCTCCGGCTACGGCCGCGACCTTGCCCGGCTCGGTTCCGTAAGCGCGATCGCCGATCACCGGATCGCCCCCGGCAACCGGAACATCGGCAATCGGCAGGCAATCGACGCCGATACCGAGTGCCATCAGGTCGGCGGCGATGAGGTGGCCGGCCAAGGTGGCGGCGGCCAGCCCCATTGATGGCTCCCGGTCATAAAGATCGCCGTAGCGCGCGCCCGGCGGATAGACCGGCCAGTGCGGCGGGCCGAGACGCGCCACCCGGCCGCCCTCCTGATCGATCAGGCACGGCGCTTCCCAGCCAACCGCATCCCGGAAAGATCGCACAAGTTCAGCGACTTGGTCAGGCGTACTGATGTTGCGCTTGAAGAGGATCAGGCCCCACGGCCGCGCGTCGCGCACGAAGTCGCGCTCGTTGGCGGCGAGTTCGAGACCGGCCAGACCTGTAATAAATGCGCGTGCCGCCATCGGCGCGGATTAGCCCGCGCCCGCCATCAGGGCAAGTTTGCCTGTTAATTCTTCTGGACCAGGCAACTGCCGCCGGCGGCCTTGATACCGCCGCACAGATCGTTGGCTTCCGACGACCCGCCGGCCGAGACCATGGCGCGGTAATAGGTGCCCTTGCCGTTGATATCGACCTTGCGGATGACCGCCTGCTTGCCGCCGAGCTGACCCGGATATTTGGCCTGCAGGCTGGCGAAGGCGGACTGCGCTTCCGCCTCGCTGCGCTGTGACGACACCTGAACGAGGTAGCTGCCACCGCCGCCACCGCTCGCGGCGGGTGCCGGGGCGACGGCCGCGGTGCGCGCAACTGGCGCTGGC
>CAITEM010000121.1 GCA_903891395.1 uncultured Hyphomicrobiales bacterium
ATCATCCAGGACATCGCCAACCGCATGGGCTGCGGCTGGAATTACACATCCGCCGGCGACGTGTTCGACGAAATGGCGTCGAAGATGCCGGCGCTCAATAACATCACGTGGGATCGCGTCGACCGCGAATACGCCGTCACCTATCCGACGGCCGGCCCCGATATTCCCGGCCGCGATATCGTGTTCGAAGATGGTGTCCCGCGTCCGGGCGGCTTCGCCAAGCTTGTCGCCACCAAATTGCAGCCGCCAAACGAAGTTCCGGACCTGGAGTATCCCTTCATTCTCTCGACCGGCCGCCAGCTCGAGCATTGGCACACCGGTTCGATGACCCGCCGCTCCAAGGTGCTGGACGCCATCGAACCGTCGGCCATCGCGCAGCTGTCACGCGGCACCATCGAGAAGCTCGGCATCCAGCCAGGCGATATGGTGCGCGTTATCACGCGCCGCGGCGAAGTCGAACTGGCGTCGCGCCAGGACGATGCCGTTCCCGATGGCGTGGTGTTCATCCCCTTCGCCTATGTCGAAGCGGCGGCGAATCTGTTGACCAACCCCGCGCTGGACCCCTTCGGCAAAATTCCGGAGTTCAAGTTCTGCGCCGCCAAGGTCGAGGCGGTCCGTCCGCGCATGGAAGCGGCGGAATAGTCGCAGCGTCGTCATGTCCATAACCGGATATCTGCTTCACTGAGGCTCGCGCTTGAGCAGGAATGCTTGAATGCCTTCCTGAACAACCTCGCCACGTTGATTTATGACTTGAAGTTGACGCTTCATGACGCCGCGGTCGGCGTTCGAGGTTTCGCGTTTCTCCAGAACCTTGATTTTGGCGTGGATGGTGTCTCCGGGCTTTGTCGGCTTGGTGAATTTCAGGCTGTCAAAACCGAGAAACGCGATAAGCGTATCGTCGTAGAGATGCAGTTGAAACAAGAGTCCCGCCGCAATGGCGTAAACGAGCGGTCCATGGGCAATACGCCCGCCAAATTGAGTCGTTTTGCAGTATTCTTCGTTGATGTGGAGCGGATTGTAGTCGCCCGACAGCCCAGCAAACATGACGATGTCGGCTTCAGTGATCGTGCGGCCCGGACTTACGAATTCAGCGCCGACCTCCCACTGTTCCCAATAAAGCCCGCGCATTGCCCTGATCCTTGTTGTTTGCCTTAGAGACCAAGCCCGCGGGCGATGATATTGCGCTGAATTTCGGAAGTGCCCGCGCCAATCACTGCGAGCCTGGAGTCGCGAAAAAACCGCTGCATGGGATATTCCATGCAGTAACCATAGCCGCCGAGAATCTGAAGCCCCATATCCGAAACGGCTTTGTACGTTTCGCCGGTATAAAGTTTGAGGATGGCGGCGTCGCTTCGTGTCGCCTTGCCTTCCGACATCAGCCAGGCGAAGCGGTAGACGAGGGTGCGCGAGACGTCGAGCATCACCTTCATGTCCGCGAGTTTGTGCGAGATCGCCTGAAAGCTTCCGATCGGCTTGCCGAATTGCTTTCGGTTCTTGGCGTAGTCGAGCGCGTACTCGAATGCCGCCGAAGCAGCCCCGGTGCGCGCTGCCGACAGGCAAAGGCGCTCGTACCAAAGATACGAATCGACGGCATCCCAGCCACGATCGACTTCGCCGAGAACGGCCGATGCCGGAACCCTCACGTCGCTGTAGAAGACCTGCGTGGTGCCGATCGCGCGCTGGCCGAGCGTGGCGATTTTTCGGACTTCGATGCCCGGCAATTTTGTGTCGATCAGAAAATTGGTGATGCCGTGCTGTTTCTTCTCGCCGGTCGTGGTGCGCGTCACCAACAAGCAATAATCGCTGATGTCCATACCGGACGTGAACACCTTCTGGCCGTCGATCGCGTAGCCACCGTCGACCGGCTTGGCCCGCGTCGTCAGCGCCGCCGCATCGGAGCCTGCATTCGGTTCAGTCAAACCGAAGCAGAATGACAATTCGCCTCGCGCCACCTTGGGAAGCAGGTCATTTTTCTGTTCGGTTGAGCCGTGCTGCAAAACGGCGTAGCCGCCATAGGTCAATGTACGGAACAACCACATCGCGAGTTCTTCAAAGTGCCGGCCGGTTTCTTCCAGAAGAATGGCGAGATCGATGGCCGAGCCGCCGGTGCCGCCATATTCCGCCGGGATGGCAAGTCCAAACCAGCCTTGCTTGGCGAGCGCGTCATAGGCCTCGCGTGGCGGCTTCGCCTCGTTGTCGCAACGCTCGGCGTAATCCGGCGGACAGGCATGGTCGAGCAACTCGCGGGCATGCGCGCGCAGGTCGTCTTGATCTTGTGTAAAGGCGTAATCCATCGCTATGCCCGATCGAGCGCGGCGAGGGCGAGCACGCGGCGAGCGCGCTGCGCCATGGCGTAATCGACAAGCTTACCATCGACGACAATGGCCGCAGTTCCAGACTTTTCCGCTGCGGCAAATTCCGCCGCCACTTTCTCGTAGTAGGCGACTTCTGTCGGCGAGACGGCGTAAGCATCCTTTACCGGCGCAATCTGCTTGGGATGAATTACCGTTCGTCCGATGAAGCCCAGCCGCGCCGATAATTTGGAATCGGCAATAAGACCGGCCTCATCGTTGAGATCGCTGAACACGCCGTCAATCGGATGGATATCGGCACCCGCCGCGCGGGTGTCGAGCAGAACCTTCGATCGTGCGTACATCAGCTCGAGGCCCTCGATAGACCACGCGCATCCAAGGTCGGACTGTAGATCGCCGTCGCGTGCGCTACCAAAACAGGTGGCGGCTACACGAGGCGACGCCTTGATCAGTTGGTAACAATTGTAGACGCCAAGAGCGCTTTCGATCTGCAGAATGATTTCGACTGAACCAGGCCTTACGCCGCGTTGCGCCTCGAGTCGGCTGATGGTCTCGGCAGCGCCAAGCACGTCGTTGATATTTTCGGCTTTGGCGAGCAACACGGCGTCAAGCCCTGGCCGCACGACGGCGTCGAGATCGTCGGCCAGCAGGCCTGTGCCGGCGGCGTTGACGCGGACGAAAATCGCCGGACGGGTTGCAAGTTTCGCAGCGCCGTCGATGGCCGCTGAAACGAACTGGCGCGCATCGGCCTTTGAGGCGGACGGCACTGAATCTTCAAGGTCGAGGATAACGCTATCGACGCCGCTCTCGAGCGCCTTGATCATGACGCGCTCCTTGATACCTGGAGCAAACATTGGCGTGCGAACTGGTTTCACGTTTTTTCTCTCCCCGCTGTGCAAGATTGCGGGCAGCGGGGAGCTTGTCAATCGGTCGAGCAAGCCGAGCGGGCGGGGTGCCATTCAACGGGCGCGTGCGTGACACACCGATGGCCGCCGGACCATGCTACATAGTTAGCAACATGCTCGGTGCACGGGCAGGGATTTCAGGGAGATGAAATGAGCGGCGCTTTCGAAGGCAAAGTTGTTCTGATCACGGGGGGCGCTCGCAATCTTGGCCGCGCGCTCGGTGTCGCATTTGCAGCGGCCGGTGCCTCCGTCGCCGTGAACGCGCGGTCGCAGCGTCCAGAGTTGCCGGAGACCATCGCCGCGATCGAGGCCGAGGGAGCGAAAACCATCCTGTGCCTCGGCGATATTACCGATCGGACAATTGTCGATGACATGGTCGCGAAGATCGTCGATCGTTTCGGCCGCATTGACGTGCTGATCAATAACGCGGTGACGCATGCCACTAAACCGTTTCTCGATCTGAGCTTCGAGGAGTGGAATGGGCCTGTAAAAGTAACGCTTCAAGGCGCATTTCATTGTACTCAGGCCGTTGCGCCGGTGATGATTAAGAGCGGCGGCGGCAGCATCATCAATATGGGTGGATTGTTCGGACATATGCCGATTCCGAATCGCGCCCCAACCGCAGCCGCTAAAGCCGGCCTGGCCGGACTGACGCGCGCCCTGGCCGTCGAATTCGCTGCGCACAACATCAACGTCAATTACGTCGCGCCGGGACCAGCCAACACCATTCGCAATGGTCCGTTTTCTTTCGATATGACGCGCATTCCGTTTGGACGATTTGCAGAGCCTGCGGAGATCGTCTCGACGGTGATGATGTTGTGCGGCCGCGATGGCCGCTTCGTCACGGGCCAGACCATCCACGTCAACGGCGGCCTATACATGAACAATTAGGAAGGGCCGGCAATGCCGCCAAAGTGCACTCATGCCGTTTTGTCAAAAGTGAAATTCTCGAATCTTGACAGGCGTCAGTTGCCGCCGGTGACGGCGGAATGGATATTGGATAAAAATAAATGACATGCGGCCGTTTAAGCGCCGCGCGACCTTCGAGGCATCCTGCTCAGGAAGATGTCGAGGCCGCGGTCTAAGCCGGCCTGTGCGAACGAGGGGAGGATTCGATGAAGAGGCTGCTGATCCGTGCCATTGCGGGCCTTTGGGCGCTTTCGACGCCGATGGCCGCGATTGCGGCAGACTATCCGACCAGACCCGTTCGCGTCATCGTCGGCCTCTCGGCGGGCTCGGGCGTCGATGTGATGGCCCGGGTCGTCGGGCAAAAGCTTTCCGAAGCGATGGGACAGCCGTTCCTCATTGAAAACAGGCCGGGAGCCGGCAGCAATATCGCAACCCAGTATGCCGCAACGGCAGCGCCGGACGGTTACACGCTGTTCATCGCAACCGTCGCCAACGCAATTAACGCGACCCTCTATGCGAAGCTGCAATTTGATGTCTTGCGCGATTTCTCGCCGATTATTCTCGCCGGAACCGCGGCAAATCTGTTGGTGGTCAATCCGGCGCTTCCCGTTCAATCGGTGCAGGAATTCATCAAGCTCGCGAAGGAAAAGCCCGGCAGTTTGACGATGGGCTCGAGTGGGAATGGCACTGCGGTCCAAATGGCCGGCGAAATGTTCCAGCGCCAGGCCGATATCAAAGTTGTGCCGGTGCCTTACAAAGGCGGTCCGGAAGCGACGACCGGACTTCTCGGCGGGCAGATCGACAGCCTATTCGTGATCACGTCGACGGCCTTGACGCATATCAACAGTGGCCGTGTGCGCGCTCTGGCCGTTACCAGCCGCACCCGGACGGCCGTATTGCCGAACGTACCGACCCTCAACGAGTCCGGCTTAGCCGGCTTCGAGGCCGTGACCTGGTTCGGCTTCACGGCGCCGACCGGGACGCCGCGCGAGGTCGTCGACCGGCTCAATGCCGAACTCAACAAGGTGCTCGCGATGCCTGACGTCAAGGAAAAGCTGGCGCTGCAGGGTATCGATGTCGGAGGCGGAACGCCGGACCAGTTCGGCGCCTACATGCGCGCCGAGTTTCCCAAGTGGGGAACTCTGGTGAAAGAATCCGGAACGAAGATCATCGAGTAAAATATTCTGAAGCGCACAGCGCCAAGAATTGGCCGAATAGAAAACGAGGAAATGTTCTCATGAGCTTCACCATCCGTCGCATTGTCACAGGACACGATGAGCAGGGCCGCGCCAAGGTCTTGATCGACGAGCAAGTCAACAACGTCATCTCAAAGCGGCCAGGCCATGCCGCGTCCGTCATCTGGTCGAGTGTCGGCTATCCCGTCGACAATGACGGGGACGAGGATCCTTCCGGCCGCCCGATCGGGACCACGATCGACAATGGCACGGTATTCCGGGTTATCAGTTTTGGACCCGGCGTTGCGCCGCGCAATCATCGTACCGACTCGATCGACTACGCCGTTGTCATTTCGGGCGAAGTCGACATGGAAATGGACGACGTCACGATTCACGTGAAAGCCGGCGACGTTTTGGTCCAGCGCGGGACGATCCACAATTGGGTCAACAAGGGCACGGTACCCTGCGTCATCGCGTTTACGATCGTTGCGGCCAAGCCGGTCAAGGCTGGCAGCAAGACGCTGGCCGCTGAAGGGTGATCCGACTCCACCAGCCGTTATCTTGTGACGTGCTGATCGTAATTTAAGGCAGTAGGGAAAAATACATGGTCCACATCCCCTCGACGCTCAATGCCGACCGCATTTTGACGGAGCTGAAATTCGAAAAGAACGACCGCTGGGCGGTGCCCGTGTTGAATCGTTCGCCCGCGGTCGACCCCGTCGTGACGACGCAGAAGGTCATTCTCAAGGACGATACGTTCCGCGAGTCCACCAATATGCCCGGCGCATCTCCCAGCAATGAGCGAAAGCTTGAATTGGCGCGCAGGCTGGCGGCGGCTGGCGTCAAAGAGATCGTCGGCGGCCACGCCGGCATGAAAGAGCAATGCGATTTCATGCGAATGGTGAAGGAGGCAGACCTCGGCTTGATGGTCCATTCCTATGTCGACTTTGGCGACTGGAAGCGCGGCATTCAGAATTCCATCGATGCGGGCGTGGATGCGATCTGGATGCCCGGCGCGCTTAATCCGAGTCCGGTCTTCGCTGGCAAGCTGGGCCCCCAATTCGGCTACTGGAGCAAGGACTTCGATCTGGACGCGGTGCTCGATAACGTACGGGCTGCCGTCGATTTCGCGAAGGGCCATGGCAAGCTCATCACCGTCGCCCGCGCGCCGATGGTTCCGGAAATCTTCGAGAAAGCGCTGGAGGCTTACGTCAAATCCGGCGCCGACCGCATCTGCATATTCGACGACCGCGGCAATTGCACGCCGCAGACCATCGGCTACGTCGTCAAGAAGCATCGCGAGGTGGTCGGCAATAACGTGCAACTCGAAATCCATTGTCACAATGATTTCGGGCTTGGCCTGGCGAACACGATCGAGGCGGTGCGCGCCGGCGCCGACGTCGTCGATTGCGTCATCAACGGCTACAGCCACCGTTCGGGCAATTGCGCACTGGAGCAGATCTCGACCGCGCTGGAGGTCCTATACGAGGTTCCGACCGGGATCGATCTCTCGCGTTTGACGGAGCTGTGCCAATTTGCCGCCGAGGTCTACGGCCAGCCGATCTATCCGCAGGCGCCGCATGTCGGCGCGTGGGCCTATTCATATGGCGGCGTTCACATCAGCGCTCTGCTGAAAGAAGGCTGGTTCGTCTGGGAAGGGATGCAGGCCGAAACGATCGGTCAGCACCGTCACATTGCCTGGACACCGACATCGCTGGAACGACATGGCATGGCCGGGCCGGTCGCGCTCAAAATCAGGCACATGGGCTACGACTTCGACGAAGCGCAACTCCAGCAGGCGTTTGACAGACTGCGTCAGGTAATGGGTTCGAAAAAGTTCGCCACCGACGAGGAGTTCGAAACCGTGGTCCACGGCATGTTCGGCAAGGCTCAAGCCTCGATGGGGAGTGCGGCCGTTGGTCGGTAAAGCAATTTATCCCGACCTTAAGGACAAGGTGGTGGTGGTGACCGGCGGGGCCGATGGTATCGGGCGGGCCGTTGCGGCCATGTTCGCCAGGCAGCAGGCCCACGTCTTCGTCGCCGACATCAACGAAAAGGGCGGGGCTGAGCTCGAGCAGCAGGTTGCCAAAGAAGGAGGCCGTTGCACCTTTGTCAAAACCGACGTCACCAGCCTCGAAGCGGTCGCCGCGCTTGCGGCGCGGGTAAAAGAAGCGGGATCTCTCGGCGTCCTCGTGAATGTCGCCGGCGGCTTTCCGACCTATACCAAGGCATCCACGATCGAAACCTCGCCGGAAGATTGGGACCGCGGCGTTCGATTGAATCTCTACAGTGTATTTTACTGTTGCCGTGCGCTGATCCCGCTGATGGACAAAGGCGGCTCGGTGATCAACATCACCTCCAATGCCGCGCGCAAAGCGGAAACCCACGCGCCGCGCTATTACTCGACCTCCAAGGCTGCGGTTCAGCATCTTACCAAGGTATTGGCGTTCGAGCTGGCGCCGGCCATCCGCGTCAATTCGGTCGCACCGGGCACTACGCTGTCCGACCGGGTCAAGCGCGCAGCCACGCCGGAACGCATGGAAAATCTCATCAAGCAAGTGCCGCGGCGGAAACTTGCCGATCCGGATGAAATCGGCTCGGCCATTCTGTTCTTGGCCAGCGAAGAGGCCGCCCACATCACCGGGATCACGTTGGACGTCAGTGGAGGACAGGTGATGCTGTAGCCGAGGCCGCACGCCCGTGGCCTACGCAGCGTTTAAGTCACCTGAACGAGTATTCGCATGAAACTTGGCCGTCGTAAATTTCTCGGTCTCGCCGCGGGTGCCGCGGTTTTGCCCGTTGTCTCAAGGACCGCCAACGCGCAGGCGTTTCCGTCGCGACCGGTACGCGTCACGGTCTGCTTCCCGGCAGGTTTCGCCGCCGACATTGTTGCCCGCTTGATCGGCGCGCATCTCTCGGAGAAGTTCGGTCAGCAATTCATCGTCGATAACCGGCCCGGCGCGGGCGGCGATCTGGGTGTGGAGTCGGTCGTGCGTTCGCCCTCCGACGGCTACACGCTGCTTCTCACCACATCCGGCAACTCGATCAGCGCCAGCATGGACGACAACCCGCGTTTCAATTTCGTTCGCGACATCGCCCCGGTCGGCATGGTCGGGACATCGGCCTACATATTGATGGCCCATCCGGCGGTGCCGGCGAAAAACCTTACCGAATTCATCGCCTATGCCAAAGCCAATCCCGGGAAGATCAACATGGCATCGCCGGGTGTGGCGAGCGGCCCGCATATCGTCGGCGAACTATTCAAGATGACGGCCGGCATCGACCTCGTCCACGTGCCGTACCGGACAAGTCTGTTCCCGGATCTGCTTGGCGGGCAGGTGCAGGTATCCTTCGGGCCGGTCGCGCAGGGCATCGATTTCGTCAAAGCGGGCAAACTGCGGGCCCTCGGCGTAACGACGGCCTCGCGTCTCGACGTTTTGCCGGACGTTCCTGCGATCGCCGAAGTTCTGCCGGGTTACGAGGCAGTGGCGTGGTTTGGCATCGGTGCGCCGAAAAACACGCCACCGGAAATTATCGCCACTCTCAACAACGCGATAAACGGCGCCACCGCCGATCCTGATATCAGGGCGCGCCTCGCGGCAGTAGGAACCGACGCCAAATCGACGACACCGGCGGAATTTGAAAAATTCATCGGCGGCGAAGTTGAGAAATGGGCAAAGGTCGTCAAGTTCGCGGCGATTAAACGCGCATAAGCGGCCCTAAACAGCGAGCATCTATGCCTTTGGTTTCCATCGACGGCGGTGAGATTTACTTCGAAGAATATGGCGCCGGCTTTCCTGTGCTCTGCTTCTCGCCGGGTTCGCTTCGTTCGCAAATTTCGTTCTGGCGCTCTTTGCCACGCAATCCCGATAAAACGCCGCCATGGATGGACCCGACAACGTCGCTCGCGCCCTATTTTCGTGTCATCGCGATGGACCAGCGCAATGCAGGCCGTTCGCGGGGCCCGATCACCGAGAGCGATAGTTGGGACATGTACGCCCGCGACCAGATCGCAGTACTCGATCATCTCGGCATCGGAAAATGTCACGTATTGGGCGCGTGCATCGGTGCGACCTTTGCCTTGAAGCTGTGTGAGGTTGCTCCAGAACGTATCGCTGCCGTGGCGCTGATGCAGCCGATCGGCCGTGTGCCCGAGAATATCGAATATACCCGCAAGGAAGTGAACGAGAGCTGGGTACCCGGACTGCTCAAGGTCAATCCGGCGCTCGATTTAGCCAAGACACGCCGTTTTGGCGAACGGCTGCTGGGTAGCGAATTTGTCCACGCGGTGAGCCGCGAGTTTGTCAGCGGCTGCTCGACGCCGATTCTGATCATGCCTGGCGACGAGATCGCCCATCCGAGCGCGATTGCCGAAGAACTGCTGCATCTTGCGCCTCGCGCTGAATACCTAAAGTTTTGGCGCGCCCAAGGGCGCGACTACTCGGTGTCTGTCATTCGGGACTTCTTCAAGCGGCACGGTGTCAATGAGAGCGCTCACGCGGGCAAGATAGAGTATGAGAAATAGCTTGAATGCCTAACCCAAACCGGACATGACGCGGACATCGGGCGATGACTGCAAGCAGTCAAAAATTGACGCTGCAACGAGATTTTCTCTGGACCACTGGAAGTCTTTAGCCCTCGATGAGAAGAAGCTCGAATAGATGATCGAGCTTGTCCTGCCGGTCGAGGTTCCAAACGAAATCAAGCACGCGAGCCTG
>CAITEM010000122.1 GCA_903891395.1 uncultured Hyphomicrobiales bacterium
CAGGTGACGTCTGCCATCATTGGCGGCATGGTCTGGGCGCTGGAGCATCCGAAAGAGGGCATCGTCGAAGCCGAAGAGATGGACTTTCATCGCCTTCTGGAAATCCAGTTGCCCTATCTGGGCCCGGTGAATGGCTACTACACCGACTGGACCCCGCTCGCGGGCCGCCCCGGCCTGTTCCCCGAGGACTTGGACACCAGCGATCCTTGGCAATTCAAAAACGTGCTGGTGCGCTGAGCCATACAAATCCAGAAGCAGAAACGGGCGGCCCTTGAGGCCGCCCGTTTTGTTTTGCGCGGTGTGAATCGCGCTATTTCTTTTCGTCCGGCTCGCCGGGTTTCTTCGGCGGCGGCCCCTTGGCTGCCGGTGGCGGCGCCGGTCTGACAGCGGCTGGCGGCGGCGGTGGCGCCGGACGAGCAGCCGGTGGCGGAGGTGGCGGCGGCGGAGCCGGACGCGCCACGGGGGGCGGCGGTGCCGGCCGGGCCACAGGTGGTGGTGGCGGCGCCGGTGCGTGAACCACAGGCGGCGGCGGTGCCGCAGGGCGTACTTGCGCCGGAGGTGCCGGTGGTGGCGCAGGCCGTTGCTGCTGCACGGGCGCAGTCTGTGGCGTCACAGGGCGCTCAGGGCGCGCCTGCGGCGGTTCGTTCGGACGCGGCGATGCACTCGGCGCTGGCGACGGACGTGGCGGAGCGACAGCCGGTGGCGGTGGTGGGGCCGGCGCAGCGCCGGGCGGCGGCGATGCAGGACCGGGCGGAGTCGGACGCGGGCCAGCGCCCGGCTCGCGTGGTTCATTGCCCGGACCTCTTCCACCCTCATCGCGACGCGGCGGTGGTGTGCCCGCGGGCGGCGACGCCGGCGAAATTTGTTGCTGAGCGGCCGGCGCCTGCTGCTGACGAGGCGGCGGCGGCGGTGCACCGGCACCTTGCGCGGCGCGTGGCGGATGGGTACCGAGCCTGCCGCCCTCATCCGGGCGCAACGCCTGCGGTGGCGTCACGGACGTCGCCGGCTGGATCAGCGTCGTCGTGCGTTGCACGCTGACCGCCGCCACCGGATTGGGGCCGCGCGGCGCACCGCGCTGGCGGAAATCCTCACGGCGCACCGGCACCGCACCGCTGACGCCCTGCGTGCCCGCAAGCACGCGCGGCGCGACGCGATAGGTCTGAACCGGCTGACGCGAAGCCGCGCCGATAAAGGCGGGTGAAATGCCGGGATTGACGCCGATGCGGCCGCCGGAGCGGAACGCACGGTTGACGATCACCGTGCTGCGCAGCAGGTCGCGCGCGCGCGGCGCCGGCACGAAATAAGTCCGAACGCGCGGCGCGGTAACGTAGCGCGGCTCGACGAAGGTCCAGTAGGCCGGATCGTCGCTGTATTCATAGATCACGTCATCGGGCGGCAACGGCGCCCAGCCGACGTAACGACCGCCGCGGCGCCAATCGACCCAAGCCGGGCTCCAGTCTTCGCCGGGCACCCAGAACCAGGCGCCGCGCTCCGAGATCCAGCGGCCTTAGTGATAGGTGACCCAGCCCCAGTCGGCTTCGTCGTCGTCGGAAATCCAGTACCAGCCCCAGTCGTCGGTATAGACCCAGTGGCCGACGCTGTAGGGCCGCCAGCCGCGCGGACGCTGATCCGGCACCCAGACGTCGCCCCAGCGCGGGTCCTGCCGCCATTCGCCATAGGGCGCCAGCGCCTGCTGGAATTCATCGGACACCTGCGCGTAAGCCGGCGTCAAAGCGCCGGACACGAGCACGGCCGGCAGCGATACCGCCGCCAAGGTGCTGCCGGTCAGCAGGACCATCGCCAGCCGACTGAATCTTGAGGTATTCATATTTTCTGTGCCCCGGAGAGAATGACGAACGGCAATCCGCGATTAGAAGGAAGGTTCCGAATCCAATTGCCGCACGTTAGCCGTTCCGACGACAATCACGCGCAATAGTGTCGGAATACGGTCAGAGCGTCAGAACACCGGCGCCGCCGGATTCGGTACCGAAAGCGAGAGTGCGCCCGGCTGCATCCCAGGCCATCGCACTGACGGGATCGCCATCGGCCCCGCGCGCTTCGATCAGCGCGCCGTCATCGATGCGAACCAGCACGACCCGGCCGTCGGTGTAACCGGTGGCAACCACCGGCTGCTTCGGATGGCTGGCGACAACGGCGACGCGCGATTCGGACGGCGCCAGCATGGTCGGCTGCCGGCCCATGGGTCCGTCTTTGCCGTCGAACGGCCACAGGATGAGTTGTTCGGAGCCGGACGTGGCGAGGAATTTGCCGTCCGCGGTCCAGTTCATCGAGCGCACCCGCGCCGAATAGCCGGACATGCGCATGTTCTTGGCGTCGGAGATGCGCCAGCCATGCAGGGTCGATTCCTGCATCGCGGTCATCAGGAATTTGCCGTCGGGGCTGATCGTGACCGCGAGATGCGAGCCCTTCCACTCGAATTTCGCCGGTGCCGCGGCGGCGTTGGGAAACCAGAGCGAGGCGCCGTTGTAATGCGCGATGGCGAGCCGCAATCCCTTGGGCGCGAAACACAGACCGGCCACCGTCGACGGCGCATCGATGGTGCGCACCTCGCCTTTGCCGGTGCGTACATGCGCCGACTTGCCAGCCGACCACGCCACGGCGCCGTCGGGCCCGAGCGCGATCTGATCGATCCAGCGTTTCTTCTCGTCGGTGGCGATGACCTCGTGCGCGCCGTCGGCGGTGGTCGCGATCAATTTGCCGTCGTCGCCGCCGGTGACGATGCGCTTGGCGTCGGACGCGCTGGCCAG
>CAITEM010000123.1 GCA_903891395.1 uncultured Hyphomicrobiales bacterium
ACAGCCGTCTTTAGGCGGTCAATGCCGGATAGTCGGTGTAGCCTTTGGCGCCCGGCGTATAGAAAGTGCTGACGTCGAAGGCGTTAAGCGCGGCGTTCGTCTTCCAGCGCTCGACCAGGTCGGGATTGGCGAGGAAGGCCTTGCCGAAGGCGATGAGGTCGGCCTTCTTCGCCTCCAGATCGGCCTCGGCGCGCGCGGCGTCGTAGCCGCCCGACAGGATCAGCGTGCGCTTGAAGCTCTTGCGAAACGTCGCCTTGATCGAATCCGACACCGCCGGCGCACCGGCGGCCGAATGATCGACCAGGTGGATGTAGACTAGCCCGAGCGCGTTGAGCTTGTCGGCCAGATAGGCGTAATCCGCTTCCATCTCCGGATAGAGCGGCATGTCGTTGAACACGCCGAATGGCGACAGCCGGATGCCGACCTTATCTTTGCCGATGGCCGCGATCGTTGCCTCGGCAACTTCGAGCACAAAACGGGCGCGGTTTTCGATAGAGCCGCCGTACTGGTCGGTGCGGGTGTTGGAATTCGGCCGGATGAACTGCTCGAGCAGATAGCCATTGGCGCCGTGCAGTTCGATGCCATCGAAGCCGGCTTTCACGGCGTTGGTGGCCGCGTTCACGAATTCCGCGGTGGTGGCCATGATGTCGGCTTCGGTCATGGCCTCGGGCGTCGGATGATCCTTCAAGCCCTCGGCGTCGGTGAACATCTGGCCGGCGGCGCGGACGGCGGATGGCGCAAGAACCTTTGCACCCTTCGGCAGGTTAAGCTGATGGCCGATGCGGCCGGTGTGCATCAACTGGACGAAAATTTTGGCGCCCTTGGCGTGCACGCCGTCGGTGACCTTTTTCCAACCGGCGACCTGTTCGTTGTTGAAGATGCCGGGAATGCGCGGATAGCCGAGGCCGTTCGGCGAGGGCGAGGTGCCTTCGGTGATAATCAAGCCGGCGGAGGCGCGCTGGCTGTAATATTCCGTCATCAGGTCGTTGGGGACGTTTCCGGTGGCGCGGCTGCGTGTCAGCGGGCACATCACCAGATGATTTTGCAGCGGCAAGGGTCCCAGCGTGGTTTTCGAAAACAACAACGACATGCGTGATCCTTCTGGGGACGTGTCCCCATTGCGTGAATGGGCATAGCGCAGGGGACATGGGGCAGGCCGAACCAAACCGCAAGCGCTCGCGTCTCAGACAAAAGCCGGTATCATCGTTGTGCCTGTGCTATTGGCAGCAGGCCCGTACCGCGCTATCGCCAGCATCCGCTTTTTCGGAGAACGATCATGAAGGCTGTGTTGCTGAACGAGCATGGTGGCGCGGACAATCTGCACCTCGGCGATGCGCCCGACCCGCAGGTGGGTCCCGGCGAGGTCGTGGTTAATATTCACGCGGCCTCCGTCAACGGCGCCGACCCCAAGGTTCGCGCCGGCAACGGCCGTTACAAGCTCGATAAATTCCCGCACATCCTCGGCCGCGACTTTTCCGGCATCGTCAGCCAGGTCGGCTCCGGCGTGACGGATTTCGTCGTCGGCGACGCGGTGTTCGGCGTCACTGATCAGGGCATCGAGGGCGCTTACGCCGAAAAGATCGCGATCAAGGCTGCCATCGTCGCCAAGAAGCCGGAAGGTCTCAGTCATGCCGACGCGGCGGCGCTTGGACTCGTCAGCCTCACGGCGCTGACGGCGATCGAAGATACCGCACATCTCAAAAGCGGCCAGACGATTTTGATTCAGGGCGGCGCCGGCGGCGTTGCCGGTTTCGCCGTGCAGCTCGCCAAGTATCTCGGCGCCAAGGTCATCACCACCGCCAGCGCCGCCAATCATGATTATGTGCGCGGCCTCGGCGCCGACCAGGTCATCGACTACAACAAGGAAGACTTCACCGCGATCGGCCCGATCTGCGACGTGGTGTTGGACACTGTCGGCGGCGCCGTGCGCGCCGGCAGCTACAAAGTACTCAAATCCGGCGGCAAACTAGTGTGGATTGCACCCGCGCCGGAAGGCGCCGCGCGTGCCGACGTCGAGACGCTTAAGCCCGACGTCAAGCGCGACCGCGCGCATCTGCTGCGCCTGCTGGAGTTGTTGAAAGCCGGCGCGGTCAAGCCGCCCGCGATCACGCACTACAAGCTGGCTGATGCGGCCGAGGCTCACAAAGTTAGCGAAGGCCGGCATCTCAAAGGCAAGCTGGTGTTTGACGTGCGGTGAGGGCTGGTGCCGGCTAGCGCGACTTTAATGGGCCGCGATCTTTATTAGCGCATAAATTGCATAATTGTTATTGACAGCCTATCGTCGTTAAATTGAAATGCTTGCGGTCAGGTCGTGGGGACGGCCATGCTTTTCAATTTGCCTTCGGACAGCTTTTTGCTCGTCGCCGCAGCGGTGACCGCATTTCTGCTCGGAATATTCCCTATCATCCACCACCTCGTATTTGGCCTGCGTGAACGCAAACGTGAAATTACCGATCTGCTGAATGATCAGGCGATCATCGCCTATTTCGATCAATTTTATCATGCCGACGCGCCGCGTCTGAATCACGACCCCCGGAAACATCTCTCCAATATCTATGATCGGCGCTACGGCGTCCGCACCTTCCTACTGCCCGGTTCGGTCTATGCCGCCATGCTCGCGCTCGCCGTACTCGCGCTTGTCGCCACGGTGGGTGCGACGTTGCCAGACGCGCCGACCGTCGCGGTGGTCCCTCTGGTCGCCGCCTATGCACTTGCCGGCGCCTATCTCTGGGTCGTTTACGATCTCATTGCGCGCTATCGCCAGCGCAACCTCGTGCCTTCCGCGATCTACTATTGCGCGTTCCGTATCGCGATCATTGTGCCGCTGGCATACGCGCTTGGCGCTTCCCTGGCGAACTACTCCGAAAATCTCGCGGCATCCTTGGCCTTTTTGCTGGGTGCCTTTCCCACAAGCACCTTGTTCCTGCTTGCACGGCGCAACGCCGGAAAGATTCTCAACATAACGGAGGACCCTACACAGCCGGAAAAGCCTCTCGAATTGGAGAAGCTTCAAGGCGTCAACCGGCCGATCGCCGAAGCCTTTTCCGATGTGGGTGTCAGCACGCTGGTCCAGCTCGCCTACGACGATCCGATTCAGTTGGCGATGCGCACCAATCTTACCTTTTATTTTGTGCTCGACCTCGTCAGCCAGGCGCTGGTGGCCATCTATTTGGATTTGGACGTCGTTCGTCGCTTTTCAATGCGAGGTTCTGTCGAGACGTCGTCACTGGCTGCGAGATTTTTTAACGGAGAGCCGGTCGCGAGGCAGGTCGTCGACGAACTGGCCTTCGAATTGAAATTATCGGAAGCGGTCGTCGCGGTGGTCTTGTACCAGATCAAGGAAGACCCCTGCTCGATGTTCATTGATGCGATATGGAACGGACGACCAAAATCTCCGAATACAGATGCTGCCGAGGGCGACGCTTCGGGTCAGCTCGTCATGGTCGTTACGGAAGAGCGCTGACGGCAGCCCGGCTCACTCCCTCGCAAAACCCACGCTGACTTCCCCGATCGGATCGAGTGCGTGGGTAATGTCGGTGTCGTCCGGCTCCAGCATGATCGGCGGCGTGATCGAGCCGGTGATGATGACGTCGCCGGCCAACAGCTTTTCGCCGAACGCCGCCAGCGTATTGGCAACGTGCGCGACGATCTCCGGTAGTTTGCCGGTGAGTGCCTCGGGGTCGGTGGTGTTGGCGAACTGCGTGCCCTTGCGGATCACGCGCGAGGTGAGGCCCGATGTCGAGCCGCCGAACCGCGTGTTGCCGCACAAAATGACGTGTCGCTGATAGATGTCGCCTTCCAGCACGACATCGAGATTGTCGACCGTCGGCGGCGGATCGAGATCGGCGATTTCGATGGCCGGGAAAATCTCCTTGATGGCTGCCAGCGCCGTGTCGGCCGTCGCGCCGCCGCGCAAGTCGCTCATCATGCGCACGCAGATTTCCGCCTCGGCCACCGGCTTGACATAGCCTTCGAGTGAAATCGTGCTGCCCGACAACAGCAGCGCGCGCTGCATCAGGTAGCCGACGATCGGCGCCGTAATGCCGACGCGTTGCATGGCGGCGGGCGCGCCGAGGCCGACTTTCCAGCCGAGCAGCCTCTCGCCGGCAGCGATGCGCGCGCGGCGCTTGGCGAGTTGCAGCGGCATGCCTTTCTTGATGAGCGGATGATCCCAGGCGTTCATGCGCAGGCCTTTCTTTCTGGTTTCTAAAAGGCCCGTTC
>CAITEM010000124.1 GCA_903891395.1 uncultured Hyphomicrobiales bacterium
CGCCGCCTGGAACATGGTCGGCGCGTTCATCAACGTTTCGCGCTCGCCGGTCTCCGGATTGTCGATGCCCTCGGTCAGCATCGAGCGCACGGTCTGGCTCAGCGACAGATTGCCTGAGGAGGCCAGCGCCATGATGCGCTCGCCCGGTTCGGTGTAGATGTGCAGCTTGCGGAACGTCGACACGTTGTCGAGCCCGGCATTGGTGCGCGTGTCCGCGATCATCACCAGGCCTTCGCGCACCAGAATTCCGCAGCAATATGTCATGACGCCCGTACTTTTTTCTTGTTGTCGTGCCGCTAGCTTTGCGACTGGGACTGCGATTGCTGGCTCGCCTGATCGACGTTGACGGCGACCGTCAGCGTTTCACCGCTGCCGCCGTAGCGCGTGCCGCGTACCGGCGAGGCGCCCAGATAATCCAACCCGGCGGCGATGCGCACATGCGCGTCGGTGGGACAGATGCCGTTGCTCGGATCGAAGCCGATCCAGCCGTAATCGTCGATGAAGACTTCCGCCCAGGCGTGGCCGGCGTCCTGCGCCGTGACGCCATCGGCGCGGTAGAAATGGCCGCCGATATAGCGCGCGGGAACGCCGAGCTGGCGGGCGGCGGCGATGAAAATATGGGTGAGATCCTGGCAGACGCCGCGCTTGAGCTTGAAAGCTTCCGCCGCGGTGGTTGCGGTCTGCGTCGGCGTGGTGTCGAAGGTGATCTCGCCGTGCACATTGGCGAGCAACTGATGCATAACCGACAGCGGGCTGGCGCCTTCGCCCGCTTCGATGCGCGCTTCTTCGGCGAATTCCACGATCGCGGCGTCGGGCAGCGTCAGATCGGTTTCGCGCAAGTACAGCGCCGGCGGGAAAAGCTCCACCGCGCCGCGCACGAAGCCGCTGGTGTCCTGCATCTCAACCTCGCCGGTCACGGTGATGGCGAGATGATCGAACGGGCCGTCGGCGGTGAAGGAATGGGTGAGGTTGCCGAAGGCGTCGTCGTGCTGGTGCAGCACGCAGTCCTGCGACAGGTCGATGCGCCACTCCATCACGTACTGCCCGTCGTGGTTGCGCGGCGTCAGCCGCAGCAACTGTGTCACGCCGTTGGGCGGCGTGTCGTAGTGATAGGTGGTGGCGTGAGAAATGCGGATGCGCATGCGGCGTCTGTCTGATGGCTATGGTCGGACGTGCCTTCTAGCACAGGCCCCGATGCGACAAGTACCCTCATTTTAGATCAGGAACTGCTCTGTAATGGCGCCGCCCAGCCCGTTGGTTTCGGTGATGAATTCGCTGATGAACTCGTGCAGCCCGCGCTGGAAAATGCCGTCCATGCGGGAGTTTTGCAGCCTTGTGCGCACGGCGCGGGCCTGGCGCTGCGCCGGGCCCTGGCGGCCATAGGCGCCGGCGACGGAATCCAGATTGCGCACGATGGCCTCGTAGCAGGAGGCGAGCGAGCGCGGCAGTTCCTCCTTGAGAATCAGCAGATCGGCGACCAGCCAGGGCTTGAGGCTGTCGCGGTAGACCCAGTGATAGGCAGTCAGCGCCGAGACCGAGCGCAGGATCGCCGCCCACTGGAAATAATCGAGCGGGCCGCCGACGCGCTCATTGTCGGGCAGCAGCAGATGATATTTGAC
>CAITEM010000125.1 GCA_903891395.1 uncultured Hyphomicrobiales bacterium
CCACTATTCGTTTGCCGAAGTGCTGTCCTTCCGCGCGCTCGGCTCGCTCATCATCTGCTCGGTTCTGATCATGCCGCGCACCGGCTGGTCGGTGTTCCGCACGCAGCACATCCGCCAGCATCTCGGCCGCAGCACCACGCAATCGATCGCGCAGAGTTTCATCGTCATCGCCTTCGGGCTGATGCCGCTGGCCGGCGCCGTCGCCATCAACTTTTCGGCGCCGCTGTTCGCGACATTGGCGGCGTCGTTCTGGCTCAAGGAAAAAGTCGGCGTGGCACGCCTCGGCGCGCTGCTGGTCGGCTTCTGCGGCGTGCTGATGGTGGCGGGCCCCGGCGCCGACAGCTTTCGCCTCGGCGCCCTGTTCGCGCTCGGCAACGCGGTGCTGCTCGGCAGCGTCACCGCGGCGGTGCGCGGCATGAGCGCGACCGAGTCCGCCGAGACGCTCACCATGTATCAGATGGTGTTCCTCACCGTGGGCTTCGCGGGCGCGACAGTGGTCTTTGGCTATACCAACCCGACCGGCTACGACTTCGTGATGCTGCTGATCAACGGCGTCTTCAACGGGCTGGGCCAGTACTGGTGGACCCGCGCGCTGTCATTGGCGCCGGCTTCCGCGGTCGGGCCGTTCTATTATTTCTCGCTCGTGTTCGCGCTCATCATCGGCTTCGTGGTCTGGGGCGACGTCCCGACGCCGGCGCTGCTGGCGGGCTCCGCCGTCGTGGTGGCGTCGGGCTTGTTTCTGCTCTGGCACGAAAGTAAGAAGCGGGCACCCATCACCGCGGACGAGCCGCTGGAATAACCATCGCATTCGGGAGAACGATCATGAGCCTCAGCGAACTTCGCCGCGTCGTCACCGGCCACGACGACAAAGGCCGCGCCAAAGTCCTGATCGACGAAACGGTGCAGAACGTGTTCTCGCCGCGCGCCGGCGCCGCTTACAGCGTGATCTGGTCAACCGACAGCCACCCGATCAGCAATGACGGCGACGCAGATCCCTCCCGCAACACGATCCCGACCTCGATCGACAACGGCACCGTCTTCCGCATCGTCAGCTACGGCCCGGGCGTGAGCCCGCGCAATCATCGCACCGACTCGATCGACTATGCCGTCGTGATGTCAGGCGAAATCGACATGGAGCTCGACGACGGCGTCGCCGTGCATCTGAAGGCCGGCGATGTACTGGTGCAACGCGGCACCATCCACAACTGGGTCAACAACGGCAAGGTGCCCTGCGTCATCGCCTTCACGTTGATTGGCGCCAAGCCGGTCAGCGTCGGCGGCAAGCCGCTCGCCGCACACGGCTGACATCAATTATCCAACTCCGGATAATGCCGGAAGATGCCGTCTTCGTTGAAGGCGATGCGCCGCTTTGAGGCAAGATACTTCTTGATGCCGGGCCTGAGCGCGACGCGGTCGTGCACGCCGACGACGCCCGGCACCTTCTTCTCGATGCGCTTCATCGCCTTGGGGAAGGCGTAGCGCATGCCTTCGACTACCTGGAACAGCGACAGGTCGACGTAAGTGACCTTGCGGCCGAGCACGAAAGGCCCGCCGCTCTTGGCGATGATTTTCTCGAAATAACCGAGATATTTCGGCACGCGGTCCTTGAGGAAACCTTCGGCATATTTCTTCGCCTCCGGTTTCTGGTCTTCGTAATACTTGCCCGTGCTGACCGGATGATGCGTGTCGTGCACTTCCTTGACCAAGTCGGTGACGGTGAGCTGCAGGGCGTTCAGCCACATTCGGCTGTTTTCGTCGCGCGGCGCCAGTTTTAGGCGCGGTCCGAGATAGAACAAGATGTTGGCGACCTGCGCGATCACCAGTTTGCCGGCCTTGAGGAACGGCGGCGCGAAGGGCGGACGCTTCACGCCCTCGCCTTTCATCATCGCCATCATGCGATCCATGCCCGCATTCGTGCGCGCGGCATCCTCATAGTCGGCGTCGGCATCTTCGAGCGCCAGCCGGACGAATTCGCCGCGACCCTGGATCGATGGCCAGTAATAAAGGGCGTATCGCATCAGTTTTTCACCAGCCGTACCGGCGCGTCCGCCGGGCCGCGCTCGCCGATCACCTTGTTACGGCCGGCGGCCTTGGCCTGATACAGCCGCTTGTCGGCGATTTCGAACAGCTTGTCGTAGCCGGACGCATCCTTGGCGCAACTGGCGACGCCGATGCTGGCGGTGACCTTCCATTCGGCCTCGCCCGCCGGCGCGCCGGCGATAGCGCGGCGGATGCGTTCGCCGAGCGTATTCGCCTCGGCGCCGCTGATGCCGTCGGCGCTCACCACGAACTCCCCGCCGCCGCAACGGTAGGTAAAGTCGGACAGCCGCGCCGCGCCCATGATCTCGGTGGTGATGCGCTTGAGCATCTTGTCGCCGGCGGCGCGGCCGAAGCGGTCGTTGAACGCCTTGAAGTGATCGATGTCGATCAACAACAGCGACAAAGGCCGGCCGGCCGCGGCCGCGGATTCAACCGCGCGGCGACCGTAGGATTCCAGCGAATGCCGGTCCAGCGCGCCGGTCAGCGCGTCGCAGCCGGTGCGCGCCAGAAGGTCCTCAAAGCGCTCACGATAGGTCAGCGCGTCGAACACGTCGGAAAGGCGCGTCGTCTTGCGGTTGGCGAGCGGCCACTCGAAATATTTCAGATAGATCGCGGCCATGCTGCTGTAGAGCACGACCGCGCCCATTTTGGCGATCCAGCCGCCGATCAGCACATGCACGCCGGCGCCGGTCAGCATGTGCAGCCCGGCCCAGAACGCCACCTGATC
>CAITEM010000126.1 GCA_903891395.1 uncultured Hyphomicrobiales bacterium
GGCGTGGTCGAACAGCGCCGCGGCCGCCTCACCCAGGATTTCCGGCTGCGCACCACCGACGGCCACTAACTCTGGTTCACGCTGAAGGCGCGGCCGGTCGTCGGTTCCGACGGCGAAGTCGTTCGCCTCGTCGGCACGCTGACCGACGTCACCGATTTCAAAAATTCCGAAGAGCGTCTGCTGTTCGACGCCGTGCACGACAACCTCACCGGCCTGCCGAACCGCGAACTTTTCATCGACCGCATGGAGGCCGCGTTCGCCTACGCGCGCTCCGACCCGCAGATGCGGCCCTCGATCATGCTGATCGACCTCGACCGCTTCAAGCAGGTCAACGACTCCGTCGGCATCGCCGTCGGCGACAGCATCCTGCTGACCATCGCCCGCCGCCTCGGCCGTGTGCTCAAGCCGCAGGACACGCTGGCCCGGCTGTCGGGCGATCAATTCGCGCTGATCCTGATGTCGGAGAAGGAGCCGGCGCGCATCGTCGCCTTCGCCGAGACCATGCGCCGCACCCTGCGCGCGCCGATCGCCTTCAACGACCGCGAAATCTTCATCACCGCATCGATTGGTCTGGCGCTGTCGGAGAACCAGCAGGTTCGCACCGAAGAGGTTTTGAAGGATGCGGAATTGGCGATGTATTACGCCAAGCGCATCGGCGGCGACCGCATCGAAATCTTCAAGCCGGCGATGCGCTCGCGCAAGACCGACCGCCTGACGATGGAATCCGAACTGCGCCGCGCCATCGAGCGCGAGGAAATCAAAGTTCTGTACCAACCGATCGTGCGGCTGGAAGACCGCGCCATTGCCGGCTTCGAGGCGCTGGCGCGCTGGGACCACCCCAAGATGGGCCGCCTGTCGCCGGCGGAATTCATTTCGATCGCCGAGGAAATCGGCCTGATCGTCGATCTCGGGCTGTTCGTGCTCGACCGCACCGCGCGCCAGTTGGCGCAGTGGCAAGCCGCCAACAAAGGCCGCGAGCCGATCTTTGCGTCCGTCAACGTTTCATCCCGGCAACTGCTGCGCCACGACCTGATCCAGGATTTGCGCAGCGTGCTGGCGCGTCACACCGTCGCGCGCGGCACGCTCAAGCTGGAAATCACCGAGTCGCTGGTGATGGAAAACCCTGAACACGCCGCGCAGATCCTGAGCCGCGTGCGCGAGCTCGGCGCCGGCCTGTCGATGGACGATTTCGGCACAGGGCATTCCTCGCTCGCCTACCTGCAACGCTTCCCGTTCGACACCATCAAGATCGACCAATCCTTCGTGCGCACCACGCCGCGCGGCACGCGGCCGGTGATCCTGCGCTCCATCATCTCGATGGCCCACGACCTCGGCATGGAAGTCGTCGCCGAAGGCGCCGAGACCGATTCCGATGCGGTCGAGCTGTACCAGTTGGGTTGCGAGTACGCGCAAGGCTTTGCCTTCGGCGAGCCGATGAGCGCAGAGGCCGCGCGCGACCTACTGGTCGAGAAGCCAGCCCGCATCCGCGCGCTCAAGATCGCGTCGGAATAGCACGGTCATGAACCTCGACAACGCCGACCGGCCGACCGTCGAAGGCTTCGGCCGCGAATGGTCGACCTTCACGCAATCGGACGAGGAATTCTCGGCGCAGGAACGCCAGAGAATTTTCGACGGCTACTTTTCAATCTTCCCGTGGCAGGCGCTGCCGCCGAACGCGGCCGGCGCCGACATCGGCTGCGGCAGCGGCCGCTGGGCCAAATTGGTGGCGCCGCGCGTCGGCACGTTGCACGCGGTCGACGCCAGCCCGGATGCGCTTGCGGTTGCGCGCCGGAATCTCGGCGGCCTCGCCAATGTCCATTTTCATCAGGCCTCAGTGTCGGCCTTGCCGTTCGCCGATGGCGAACTCGATTTCGCCTATTCGCTTGGTGTGCTGCATCATGTGCCGGATACGGCCGGTGCACTCCGCGACGTCGCCGCCAAGCTCAAACCCAGCGCGCCGTTTCTGATCTATCTGTATTACGCCTTCGACAATCGCTCGGCGCTGTTCCGCGCCGTCTGGATGGCGTCGAACGCGGTGCGGATCGTGCTGTCGCGCATGCCCTACGCGCTGCAGATCGCGGCTACGACGATCATCGCGGCCACAGTCTATTGGCCGCTGGCGCGGATCGCCGGCTTGCTGGAGCGCTTCGGCAAGCTGCCGCGCTCGTGGCCGCTCGCCTTCTACCGCCGCCATTCGTTTTACGTGATGCGGACCGACGCTTTCGACCGGTTCTGTACGCGGCTCGAACAGCGCTTCACCCGGGTCCAGATTGGCGAGATGCTGGCTACTGCCGGATTTTCCGATATCAAATTCTCGGACAACGAGCCTTACTGGGTCGCCGTCGCCATCAAGGCGCCTTAAGCGTGGCCGGCCTGGCTTGAGAGCTGGCCGAGCGCGATGCCGATCTTGCGCAGCGCCTTGTCGTATTTGCCGTCGGTGTCGGCGCCGAAGATCAATTCCGGATCGGCGGCGCAGTGCAGCCAGCCGTTTTCCTGGATTTCCTGTTCGAGCTGGCCGGGCGCCCAACCGGCATAACCGAGCGCCAGGATGGCGTCGTGCGGTCCGTTGCCGTTGGCAATGGCTTTCAGGATGTCCAGCGTCGCGGTGAGGCAGATGCCTTCGTCGATCGGCAGCGTCGAATTCTCAATGAAGAAATCGGCCGAGTGCAGCACGAAGCCGCGCCCGGTTTCGACCGGGCCGCCTTTGAGGATTTTGACGTCGCCAGCGTGATTGGGCAATTCGATGCGCTCGGCCGACGGAATGACTTCAAGTTGCACCAGCAGATCGGGAAATTTGATGTTCGACGCCGGCTGATTGACGACAATGCCCATGGCACCCTCGGTCGAATGCGCGCAGACATAGATGACCGAGCGAGTGAAGCGCTCATCGCCCATGGTCGGCATGGCAATCAGCATCTGGCCGTCGAGATAGCCGCGCCCCGGCTCGCCGGTGGTCTCGCGTGAGGATTTCTTGCGGGACGATTTGCGCGGTGACTTCATGGTCAGATGGTATCCGATGATTCTATCATTGAGAACGAAGCAGACGGCACAAAGTTCAGTCAGCCACAGTCATATTGAAGGCGGCAATTGTGGCGAAATCGCCGCGAAAGCCCCGTTAACGGACGCCATGCCGTGATATTGTTCAATGGCTGCTCACAATGAATTCAGTGGTCCCGCCCGCATATTCGAACTAGATCGGACCCATGGACGTCCGCCAAAAATTAACGATTGCAACGCTCGCGGCGACTGCCGCGCTTGCTTTCGCCGCACCGGCGCGCGCCGCCGATGCTTCGCTTTGGGCCGACGACAGCCGCTCATCCGTGCGTCTGATCGCCGGCACCAATAGCAGCAGTGATACGCGGCTCCGCGCCGGCGTCGAAATCAAGCTGCAGCCCGGCTGGAAAACGTATTGGCGGTATCCAGGCGATTCCGGCGTGCCGCCGCGATTCGATTTTTCCGGCTCCGATAATGTGCTGCGCGCCAGGGTCGTATATCCGGCGCCCCATCTGTTCACCGATGAGACCGGCAATTCGCTCGGCTACAAAGCCGGCGTTATTTTCCCGATTCAAATCACACCCAAGCAGCCGGGCAAGCCGGTGACGCTGAAGCTCAAGATCGACTACGCCGTGTGCGAGAAGCTTTGCATCCCGGCCGAGGGCAAGACCGAGTTGACGTTCGCGACGGGCGACAGCACCAACGACGCGGCCCTTGTTGCGGCGGAAGCGATGGTACCGAAGCCGGTTTCCGCCACCGAAGCCGGCTTGAGCGCGCGCCGCGTCACCAATGCGGCCAAGCCGCTGGTCGATGTCGATCTGCCGGCCAGCGGCAAACCGACCGCGCTGTTCGTCGAGGGCCCGAGCGCCGAATGGGCTTTGCCCATTCCGATGGCCGCGCAAGGCGCGCCGGCGGGGCGGCTGCATTTCGGTTTCGAACTCGACGGCCTGCCGCCTGGTGTCGATCCGAAAGCCCCGTTCGAATTGACCTTCACCGTGGTTGAGGGCGACCATGCGATAGAGGTCAAAACGCATCTCGACTAACTGCCCCCAAGGGCGCTAGTTTGCGCTCCGATAAATCCACAAACCTCAATTTCAGAAACGAGAGGGGACACTCCATGGCCATCAAGGTCGGCGACAAATTGCCCAACACCACGTTCCGCGTCATGACCGCGGAAGGCCCGAAGCCGAAGACCACCGACGATGTCTTCAAGGGCAAAAAGGTCGCTCTGTTCGCCGTGCCCGGCGCCTTCACCCCGACCTGCACCAACCTCCACATGCCGAGCTTCCTGAACAACCTCAGCGCGTTCAAGGACAAGGGCGTCGACACCGTCGCGGTCACCGCCGTCAACGATCCGTTCGTGATGAAGAAGTGGGCCGAGGCGACCGGCGGCGACGGCAAGATTGATTTCCTCGCTGACGGCAGTGCCGATTTCGCCAAGGCCATCGACATGACACTCGACGCCTCCGGCAACGGCCTCGGCATCCGCTCCAAGCGCTACTCGATGCTGGTCGACGATGGCGTCGTGAAGCAGCTCAATATCGAGGAAGCGCCCGGCAAGTGCGAAGTGTCGGGCGGCCAGGCGTTGCTCGCCAAACTGTAAATCATTGGCATTGTTGCGAATGGCCGGGACCCAGTCCCGGCCATTTTCGTTGGCGCTAGCTGGTTTTCATCGCGCCGGCAGCGCCCGATCGCGCCGCGGTCAGGCCGGTGCGCGCCAGTTCGTCGGCGCGTTCGTTTTGCGCATGGCCGGCGTGGCCTTTGACCCAGTGCCAGCGGATATCGTGGTTCAACAAGGCTTCGTCGAGCCGCTTCCACAAATCGACATTCTTGACCGGCTTCTTGTCGGCGGTGCGCCAGCCGTTTTTCTTCCAGCCGTGAATCCAGCTCATGATGCCGTTGCGCAAATACTGGCTGTCGGTGTGCA
>CAITEM010000127.1 GCA_903891395.1 uncultured Hyphomicrobiales bacterium
CTGCCGGTGGTGCTGTCCTATCGCCGCGGCTCCGACAGCGAGCGTACGTTCTGGAACCGCACGCTGGCCGAAGGCGAGATCCGCGATGGCGATCTCGAAGAAGCCATCACGCTGATGACCAGACATCACGCCATCGAGGACACCGTCGGCCGCGCGAGGCACTACGGCTCGATCGCCACCGATGCGCTGGCGCTGGTGCCGAAGTCGGACATTAAACAGGCGCTGGAAGAAACCGTCGCGTTCTGTATTTCACGCGCGCATTAGACGCATGATCCCGAAAAGTGGGCGCCGGTTTTCGGATCAGATCATGCGCAAGCAAAAAAGCGCGTTTCAGTACTGCGTATAGCCGGTTTGCGGGTCGCGCAACAATTGAGCGCGGATGTTCGGGTCCGGGTCCTGTCCGACGTAGCGGCCATATTGATAGACCGCCGGAGCGCAGCCATTCGGTTGAGGAGCCGGATTGGTAATGATGCCGAGAAAACTGAAAGTCTGCGGCCGGTCGACACAGGTGCGCGCGATTTTTTTCTTCGCCTTGGCCAGAGCGGCTTCCGGCGCAACGACCGCCGAGCCGGCAGCCAAGGCCACCACGGCGATTGCGATCCACTTGAAGTTCATGTAGCGCGCTCCTGTTGTGCGCCAGTTCCTAAGCGCAAATCCTGAGGCTGGCAACGGTTCCGCCAAAAGCGGGCTTTTGTGCGTCAGCCCAGCGTTGCCGCGGTCACCCACCAATCCTTGTGTTTGTTTTGCAACAGCCGCGCCGCCTCGGCAGCCTTGCCGGCCGAGGCGAACAACGCAAAGCAGGTCGCGCCCGAGCCGGACATTCGCGCCAGCAGGCTGCCGGGCGCACCGCGCAAATCCGCCAGCACATCCTCGATGACCGGTGCACAGGCCATCGCGGGCTGCGTCAGGTCGTTGCCGTGTTGCGCCAGGAAGACTGGGATCTCTTGCGCCGTGCGCGGTACGCTAGCGATAGGCGCGCCGCCTTGTGGAGCGGCGAACTTGGCGAATACCTCGCGCGTCGATAACGCCACGCCAGGATTGACCAGCACCGCACACAGTTGAGGCAACGAGACAAACGCCAATTTCTCGCCGGCGCCGCGCATGATGCAGGACTTCGACGCGACACAAACCGGCACGTCGGCGCCAACCGCGCGCGCAGCCTCCGTCAAGCGGGCGTCATCGAGAGCAATGCCGTTAACGCGCGAGAGCAGCCGCAACGCCGCCGCCGCATCGGCCGAGCCGCCGCCGACGCCGGCGGCGACTGGAATGTTCTTCTCGAGATGAAAGCGGCCCACCTGCAGATCGGCGACGCGATCGCGGAGCGCCGCGACCGCCTTGAGCACCAGGTTATCCGATGTGTTGCCGCTCGCCGCCGCGAACGGCCCGGAAACATCGAGCGCAATGCCGTCGCGGGTATCAAGCGTCAACGTGTCCGCCAGATCGGCGAAAGCGACCAGGCTTTCAAGCTCGTGATAGCCATCGGCGCGTCGGCCAAGCACGCGCAATGTCAGATTGATCTTGGCAAAAGCCTTCTCGACCAGCGGTGTGGCCACGCGAAAACTTCAGCCCCCGTCGCCGCTCTTCTTGCCGGCCTTGGCCTGCGACGAAGTTTCCTCCGGCAGCCCGTTCTTCAGCTTCTCTTCGATCTTCGGCAGATCGTCGGGATCGGGCTTGAGGTCGCGCGCATGCGCCCACTGGAAAGTGGCTTCGAGCGTGCGGCCGATGCGCCAATAGGCGTCGCCCAAATGGTCGTTGATGGTCGGATCTTCCGGCTTCAACTCGATGGCGCGCTCAAGCTGCTTGGCCGCTTCCTCGTAATTGCCGGTGCGGTAGTAAGCCCAGCCAAGCGAGTCGACGATGTAGCCGTCGTCCGGGCGCTGCTGCACCGAACGCTTGATCATATCCATGCCCTGATCCAGGTTGATGCCCTGATCGACCCACGAATAGCCGAGATAGTTCAAGACGTGCGGCTGGTCGGGAAACAGCTCAAGCGCCTTCTTGAGATCGGCTTCCGCCTTCGGCCACTGCTTGGAGCGCTCGTAGCAGATGCCGCGGAAGTAGAAGACGACCCAGTTGGCCTTGTCCGGCGTGCCGATCGCGGTGACCGCCTTGGAATAGACGTCGGCGCATTCGGCGAACTTCTTGTGGCCGCGCAGGATATTACCGAGCGCCTGAATGGCTTCGACGTCGTCCGGGTGCTGCTTGATCAACGCGTCGAGATGTTTCTCCGCCTCAGGCCCGCGGTCAAGCGCATCGAGATTGGCGGCCATCTGGATGGCGGCGTTGCGATAGAGCGGCGAACTCTGCGGAATGCGCTCGTAGACGCCGATCGCCAGGTCCGGCTTCTTGATCGACTCGTAGAGGTCGGCGAGCGACAGCAGCGCCAACGGATGGTTCGGCGCCAGGTGCAGCGCGAGCTGCAGATAGACCAGACCGAGGTCTTCGCCGCCGCGACGTCCAAGCGACGCGCCGAGGCCGTAAAGCGCCTCGCCCGCGCCGGCTTGCGCCGACGACACCAGCGGCGACAGCTTCTCGCCGGCCTTGAGCTTGGTCATCGCCTCGACCACCAGTGGATGACGCGGCAACACTTTGTCGAACGCTTCGAACACGGCCAGCGCTTCGCCCGCCGGACGGTTGCGCGACAGCCAGCTGCCGTAAGCCTCGACGACACGGAGCGCCGACGAGTCGAGCTTGTAGGCGCGCTCAAGGCGCTTGCCGGCTTCGGCCTGATTGTTGGCAAAGTCGTAGATCATGCCGGCATGCAATTCCTTGAAGATCGCATACCAATCAGGACCGGCGAGCTTGTCGAGCGCGGCGACCGCGCCCTTGCTGTCGTTTGCGCCGGCCATGGCCCAGGACGACAGCAGCGTCGCGGTCAGATCGGTGATCGGCCCGCGGATCGACTGCGCCAGATCCTTGCGCGCCGCCGGATATTGCTTGCGCTTGATTTCGGTGACGCCGATCACCAGCCGCGACACACGATCGTTCTTGTCGGACTGCGCGACGCGTTCCGCGAGCTTGACGGCCTCGTCGATGTCGCCACCGACCACCAACGACAGGAAGGCGCGGTCGAGCAGTTCGCCGTTCTTCGGGTCGCGCTTGAGTGCCGCGCGGTAATAGGCGGCCTCGATCGCCGCGTTACGGTCCCGGCCGGCATGGCGGGCCGCCAGATAACTGCCCGAAGCGGTCAGACCGATCAGGTCCTGCGGACTGGGCGATTGGGCGGCCGCAAACTCGAGCGGGGCGCTGGCGAAAAATGCAGCAAGCGCGGTGCCGGCGATGCACCGGGCGAGGCTCGAAGAAGTCACTGGCGATGCTCCAATCAGGCGGGTGCGGCGCGGATGTCGCGCGAGCCGCCGAGGTTGTGCCGAGAATGGCCTTTTTGCGACGGCCCCGCAAGAACGGCCGCAATGAAGTCCGGCACACAAGGTTGAAAACCCTGATGTGGCAGCATCGTGGCCGATTTGACCGAAGCTGTCACATGTTCGGGTAATTCGGTCCGCCGGAGCCTTCCGGAGGGACCCAGGTAATGTTCTGATTCGGGTCTTTGATGTCGCAGGTTTTGCAGTGGACGCAGTTCTGGGCGTTGATGACGAATTTCGGGTTGCCTGCCTCTTCGACCCATTCATAGACCCCGGCCGGACAATAACGCGCCGACGGCCCGCCGAACACGTCGTGTTCGGACGTTTTTTGCAGCGCCATGTCCTTCACCACCAGATGCGGCGGCTGGTCTTCCTCGTGGTTGGTGTTGGACAGGAATACCGACGACAGTCTGTCGAAGGTCAGTTTGCCGTCCGGGCGCGGATAGGCGATCGGCGTACAATCTGCGGCGGGCTTGAGCGTGGCGTAATCCGGCTTGCCGTGTTTGAGCGTGCCGAACAGCGAGAAGCCGAGCGTATTGCACCACATGTCGAGACCGCCGAGCGCGATGCCGATGTAGGTGCCGAGCTTCGACCACAATGGCTTGGCATTGCGCACGCGCCACAGATCCTTGCCGATCGGCGACGAGCGCCAGCCCGCCTCGTAGTCCGCGAGTTCGTCGTGCTGGCGCCCCGCCGACAATGCGGCAGCGGCTGATTCCGCCGCCAACATGCCGGACAACATGGCGTTGTGGCTGCCCTTGATGCGCGGCACGTTGACGAAGCCGGCGTCGCAACCGATCAGCGCGCCACCGGGGAACGCCAGTTTCGGCACCGACTGATAGCCGCCTTCGGTGATCGCGCGCGCGCCATACGACAGCCGCTTGCCGCCTTCGAAAGTCTCGCGCACCAGCGGATGAGTCTTGAAACGCTGGAATTCCTCGAACGGCGACAGATACGGGTTGCTGTAGTTGAGATGCAGCTCGAAGCCGACCGATACCAGATTGTCGTCGAAGTGATAGAGAAACGAGCCACCGCCGGTGCGCCCATCGAGCGGCCAGCCGAACGAGTGCTGCACCAGCCCCTTGCGGTGCTGCTCGGGCGCGACCTGCCAAAGCTCCTTGAGGCCAAGCCCGAATTTCTGAGGCTCGCGGCCGTCGCTGAGGCCGATCTTGGC
>CAITEM010000128.1 GCA_903891395.1 uncultured Hyphomicrobiales bacterium
CCCGCCCGGCCGCGCCTGCCGAAGGTGCCGCCGACATTGACCACCTTGCCGTACCGTTGCGCAATCATGGTCGGCAGCACGCCGCGCATGGTGTGAAAGCAGCCGTTCATGTTGAGCTTGATAATGTCGTCGAATTCTTCCGGGGTGGTCTCAACGCCGGGCTTGCCGACCGGGCCGGAGCCGCCGGCAACATTGACCAGAATATCGATGCGGCCGAAGGCTTCCTTGGTCTTCTCCGCCGCCTGCTCACATTGCTTGGCATCGGTCAGATCGCATTTCACCACGATGGCTTCCGCGCCAGTACTTTTGATTTCGGCGGCGACCGGTTCGATCGCCGCAATGTCGCGGCCAACCAGCGCGAGCTTGGCGCCTTCCGCAGCGAAGGCTTTGGTGATCGCCGCGCCCATGCCTTTGGCCGGGCCGGTGATCATTGCAATGCGTCCATCGAGATCAAGCTTCATCGTCCATACCGCGCCACGATCCAAAAGGAGCCGCTCCCCCGTCAGGGAGAGCGGCAGTTCAAGCGGGCTTTAGAACAGCTTGTGCGGAAGTTCGGACGCTGGCGGCAGGAACGAGCCGTCCCAGATTTCACTCACCTTGGGTGTACGCGGCAGCGCAAGCGCGTCGACCATGATGTCGATCGAGCGCTTCAAACGTTCCTCGTCAACGCTGCCGAGACCGATCTTCTTGATCTCGGGATGATTCATCTCGTCGGCGAAAGTCGCATCGAAACGCTCCCGTTCGAGCTTGGAATTAATCAGCGGTTCGCGTTTGGCGACCGCGGCAACGGAGGCCTCGGGGTCCTTGATCGAGTCCTGCATGCCTTTGTTGAGCGCCCGCAGGAAGCCCTTCACCAGTTCAGGCTTTTCCTTCGCCATCTTCTTCGGCACGATGATGACGTTGGAATAAAGATCCATGCCGTAATCGCTGTATTTGATGTAGCGAATCTGGCTTTCTTCGATCTTTGCGAGTTTCGCGGAGAAGCGGATGGTGTTGACGTAGCCGAACACGCCATCGACCTGGCCTTGCATCAGCATGTTCTCACGCAGGTTCGGCTGCATGTTGCTGAGCTTGACGCCGGTACAATCGATCTTCGCAATCTTGCAGAAGGCGGGAAACAGCTTGAGGGCGCCGTCATTGGCTGGGCCGCCGATCGATTTTCCTTCGAGGTCCTTGGCGGTCTTGATCGGGCTGTCGGCTTTCACCGCGACGGTGAACGGCGGCTGATTGTACATGACGTACACCGCGACCGGCGCCTCGTCCGGCTTCTTGGCGGCAAGTTCGATCAGCGCATTCATGTCGCCGAAGCCGACGTCGTAGGTGCCGTTGGCGACCAGCGCCGGCACGCCGCCGGAGCCGTTGCCCTGGTCGAGCTGCACTTCGATGCCTTCGGCTTTGAAGTAGCCGCGGTCATCGGCCAGAAAGAACATGCCCTGCGGGCCCTGGTACTTCCAGTTCAACACAACTTTCAGCTTGGTCTGGGCGGCTGCCGGCGTTACCGCGGCGAGCGGAACCGCAAGGCTGGCGGCGGCCATCAACGCAACGAATAGCGAGCGGGATGTCGGGATCATGGAAGGCTAACTCCTGTCAGGGCGTCCGGCGCGTGCGATGCACAAAAAGCTAGACCAGGGCAGCGTTGCCAACTAATGCTGATTTCTTGCTAGACTGGTGCCGAAAAAGCATCACCCCTCGCAGGGCGCCGGCCATGAAACATCTGCGTATTCTGGATTACGTTGACGAGGTGGCCCGCGCGCGCTCGATCCGCAAGGCCGCCGAACAGCTTAACGTCACTGCTTCCGCCGTGAACCGCCGCATCGCCGACCTCGAAATCGAACTGGGCGCGCCGCTGTTCGAGCGGCTGCCGAGCGGCGTGCGACTGACTGCCGCGGGCGAAGTCTTCGTCAATTATTTGCGCAAACAAAGCGGCGAAGTCGAGCGCATGAAGTCGCACATCGAGGACCTCAAAGGCCTACGCCGCGGCACCGTGCGGATTGCCGTCAGTCAGGCCCTGGCGCTCGACTTTCTGCCGCGCGCGATCGCCGATTTTCGCAAGACATATCCGTTGGTGGAGTTCGACATCAAGGTCGTCGATCACGAATATGCCATGACCGCATTGGCGAGCTTTGAGGTCGATCTGATTCTCGTTTTTCGCCCGCCATATATGGCTAACTTTCATCCCTTGATCACGCTCGAACAGCGCCTCGTTGCATTGATGGCGAAAGGTCATCCGCTTGCGACAAAGCGTAAGGTGCGCTTGCGGGACTGCGCCGCCTACCCTGTTGCCCTTGCGGAGCATTCGATTGGCGGGCGGCAATTGCTGGAAGACGCAATGATGCGCAGCGGCTTGAAATTCAAGATCGCCGCGGAATCGAATTCGTTCGAAATGCTGCGCGGCCTTGTCATCCACGCCGGTGTCATCTCCTTCCAGATCCGCATCGGAACTATGCCGGAGGGTAACAAGCTGGGCATCGTGGCGCGGGACATCGACGACCGCGACATTCCGAACGCCAACCTCGTGTTCGGCCGGCTGCGCGATCGGAATCTGCCAGTGGCGACGGCCGTCTTTGCCGAACGCGTCATTGCCTCGCTTAAAACAATGGCGGCGGCGGGAAGCGTTAACGCCAGGCGCAAACCATGATTGGCTGATATGCCCTTCGGTGTCATTGCCAGCCGTATTAAGAGCGCTATATTAGAGTGGTGAGGTTCGGCGTTTTACCGGCCTCCGCTCGACAACGTTCAATCTGACTGTCAGGCCCGTCTTCACCGGCGGGCCATTGCCATTTGGGCCTCCGCCATGAGCCGACCGAACCGACCCGACCACATCCGCCTTACATCGCACCCGGCGCCGGGCGAAAAGCTGCGCTTCCCGATCCGGTGGGGCGCGGCGACGGCGCGCGAGCGCGGGCCTGTCATCGGCACGGTATCGCGACCGGGCGACCGCAACGTCATCGGCAGCCATGGCGGCTCCTATGCGCTGTATCGCGCGCTGGCGGTGTCGTCCGGCGCGCTCGATCCGATCCGCCGCCCCGACCTCACCAATACTTATCCGGCGGCGACGGTCGGCCCGTTCGAGCAATGGACCGATCCGCGCTGCATCGTGTCGCTCGATCCGTGGGGCCATCTCGCCGCCGACGCCTTCAAGACCGAAATCGCCGAAGGCATCGATATCCGTCCGAGCATCGCCATTACCAAGGCGCGGCTTGATCTCCACGAGATGCAGCAGGCTGTGACGCTGGGCCGGTTGAAAGCCGATGGCGACGTGGTGCGCGCCAACGGCAGCGTCGGCGTGACGAAAATCGTCATCGATCCGGTCTGGTATCTGCCCGGCATTGCCGAACGCTTCAACACACCGGAGACAAACCTGCGCCGCGCTTTGTTCGAGCAGACCGCCGGCATGTTCCCCGAACTTGTGACCCGCCCGGACTTGCAGGTGTTCATGCCGCCGAGCGGCGGCACCACGATCTACATGTTCGGCGACGTCACCAAGCTGCCCGACCACACCACCAAGATTACCTGCCGCGTCCACGACGAATGCAACGGCTCCGACGTGTTCGGCTCGGACATCTGCACCTGCCGGCCTTATCTCATTCACGGCATCGAGGAATGCGCACGCGCCGCGCAGCAGGGCGAGTTCGGCATCATCATCTACAATCGCAAGGAAGGCCGCGCGCTCGGCGAGGTCACCAAGTTCCTGGTCTACAATGCGCGAAAGCG
>CAITEM010000129.1 GCA_903891395.1 uncultured Hyphomicrobiales bacterium
CGGCGCATCGAGCGTGGTTTCGAGCATTTCGAGGAATGGCGCGACATGCTGCTCGCCGAAGAAGAGAAAGAGCAGCACAAGCTCGACCGCAAGATCGTCGCCGAAGAGCACTGGATGCGCTACGGCGTCACCGGCCGCCGCAAGCGCAACATGCGCCGGGTCGGCCAGTTGCAGGCGCTGCGCGAGAACCGCCGCACCTACCGTGGCGCCGCCGGCGACGCCACCATCACCGCGGGCTCCGCGGCGCCGTCCGGCGCGCTGGTGATCGAAGCCAAGAACATCAGCAAGGTCTACGGCGACCGCGCCATCGTCAACGATTTCTCGATCCGCATTCAGCGCGGCGACCGCATCGGCATCGTCGGCCCGAACGGCAGCGGCAAGACCACGCTGATCAGCATGCTGACCGGCATTCTCGCGCCGGACACGGGCACGGTGAAGCTCGGATCGACACTAGCGATTGCGACGCTCAATCAGCACCGCGACAGTCTCGATCCGAATGTCACGGTCAAGCAGGCGCTGACTGGCGGCGACGGCGATACCGTGGAGGTCAACGGCGTGGCCAAGCACGTCGTCAGCTACATGAAGGACTTTCTGTTTTCGGCCGAGCAGGCGCGCACGCCACTGGGCAAGCTGTCGGGCGGTGAGCGCGGCCGGCTGATGCTGGCGCAGGCGCTGGCCAAACCGTCGAACCTGCTGATCCTCGACGAACCGACCAACGATCTCGACATGGAAACCCTCGACGTGCTCGAGGACATGATCGGCGACTATCCGGGTACCGTGCTGCTGATCAGTCATGACCGCGATTTCCTCGACCGCCTGGTCAGCGGCGTGATCGCGCCGGAAGGCAACGGCAACTGGATCGAATATGCCGGCGGTTATTCCGACATGCTGGCGCAACGCGGCGCTGATCTCACGCGCGAGCAGGCCAAGTCGGACAAGGATAAGCCGACGAAAGCCGTAGCCGCCGTCGCAGACGCGCCGAAACGCAAGATGAAGTTCAAAGAAAAGCACGCGCTGGAAACGCTGCCTAAGACCATGGCTGCCTTGAACCAAAAGGCCAACGAGTTGCAGGCCAAGCTCGACGACCCGCAATTCTATCTGCGCGATCGGTCCGGCTTCGAGAAGGTCACCAGCGATCTGGCCTAGACGCAGCGCAAGCTGGCGGCGGCGGAAGAGCAGTGGCTGGAGCTGGAAATTCTGCGCGAGGAATTGGCGGGGTAGGTCAGCCCGTAAACGCGCGCGCCGCCAGCACAGCGTTCAGGCCACCGAACGCAAACGAATTGCTGATTGCCGCGCGCACCTTCATGCGGCGCGCTTCGTTCGGCACATAATCCAGATCGCAGCCTTCGTCAGCCCCCAGATAATTCATGGTCGGCGGCGCGACGCCGTCGCGGATTGCCATGATCGCGGCGACGAACTCCAGCGCCCCAGCGGCGCCGAGCCCATGCCCGACCACCGATTTTGTGGATGAAACGGCGAGCTTGTCCGCCTGGGCGCCGAAGCTCAAACGCAAAGCCGCCGTCTCGGCGAGGTCGTTGGCCATGGTGCCGGTGCCGTGGGCGTTGACGTAGTCGATTGCGTCCGGCGCCATCTTGGCGTCGGTCAAAGCGCCGGTGATGGCGCGCGCCATGCCGTTGAGGTCGGGGGCGGTGAGGTCCTTGGCGTCGGCGCTCATGCCGAAGCCCGTGATCTCGGCCAATATCTCCGCTCCCCGTGCCTGTGCGTGCTCGAGCGTCTCCAGCACCAGCACCGCCGCGCCTTCGCCGATGATCATGCCTTTGCGGTCCTTGGAAAACGGACGGCACGTATCGGACGACATGATGCGCATGGCTTCCCAGCCCTTCATCGCACCAAAGGTGATGCTCGCCTCGGTGCCGCCGGTCACGGCACAATTCACGCTGCCGCTGCGCACCATATGAAACGCGACGCCAATGGCGTGCGTCGAGGATGCGCAAGCCGACGAGATCGCGAAGGCCGGGCCCTTGATATTGCAGTGGAGCGAAACCTGGCTCGCTGGTGCGCTGATCATCGCCTTGGGGATGGTCAGCGGATGCAGGCGTTGGGCGTTCTCGGCATAGATGCGGTGGAAGCTGTCATCGACCGTCGTGTGTCCGCCCGATCCGGTGCCGATGATGGCTGCGGTGCGCTCGGCGGTCTCGCCTTGCAGATCGAGGCCGGCTTGCTTGATGGCTTGCCGCGCGGCGACCACGGCGAATTGCGACACCCGGTCGAGCAACGGGAGTTGGCCGCGCTCGAAATGCGCCGCCGGGTCGAAATCTTTGACCTCGCCGACCAGCTTGTCTGTCGCCTGACGCGTCGTGCCGAGTGTGGCCTGGGCAAAGCCCGACAGGCCGCCGACCAACGCATCCCAATATTCGTTGGTTGATTGTCCGACCGACGAGACGACGCCAAGCCCGGTGATGACGACCCGGTTCAAGCCGGCTGTGCCTTGGCGGCAATGAGCGCATCGACGGTACTAATTAGGTCGCCGACGGTCTTGCTTTGAATATCTGTATTGGCGTTGAATGGAATAGTGATGTTGAACTTCTCTTCGATGTCAAAGGTCAATGATACCACTTCCATCGAATCTAGCCCGAGCGTGTCGAGCGGTTCCGACAATTCCAGCGCGTCGCGGGCAAAGGTGATACGGCTCTTGATCATCTCGACGATATCGTGCGCGGAACTTGCCATCAAACCTCAGCCTTTTGCCATCGCCGCCACAGGGGGCAATGTCACGTGATTTTTATTCAGGATATCAACGAAGTAAACAGCCTGGGCTGTATCGCACGACTCAGGGGTAAGGTCGACCGGTCAGTTTTTGAGCTTATAGCCGGTCTTGAATATCCACCAAACCACGGCAAGGCAAATCGCTAGAAATAGCAACGTCATGCCGATGCTGACGGTGTGGCTGACATCCGAAATCTCGAAGAAACTCCAGCGGAACCCGCTGATCAGATAAACCACTGGGTTGAACAGTGTGATTTTTTGCCACAACGGCGGCAAGACGCTGGTCGAATAGAAGGTTCCGCCGAGGAACGTCAGCGGCGTGATAATCAAAAGCGGGATGATCTGCAGCTTCTCGAAGCCGTCGGCCCAGATGCCGATGATGAAGCCGAGCAGGCTGAACGTTATCGATGTCAGCACCAGGAAAGCCAGCATCCAGAACGGATGCGCGATGTGCAGCGGCACGAAGAGAAACGACGTCGCCAGGATGATCAGCCCGAGAATTATCGATTTGGTCGCGGCCGCGCCAACATAGCCGATTGCGATCTCGATGCCGGAGATTGGCGCTGACAAAATTTCATAGATCGTGCCGGTGAAGCGCGGGAAATAGATGCCGAACGAGGCGTTCATGGTGCTCTGTGTCAGTAACGTCAGCATGATCAGGCCGGGCACGATGAAAGCGCCGTAGTTGACGCCCTCGATCTCAGTGATGCGCGAGCCGATCGCGGCGCCGAACACCACAAAGTACAGGGAGGTCGACAGTACAGGCGAGACGACGCTCTGCCAGATGGTGCGGCCGGTGCGCGCCATTTCGAACTTGTAAATGGCGCCTGCGGCGCGAAGGTTCATCATCGTTCGCTCACCAGTCCGACGAAAATATCTTCCAGGGAGCTTTGCGTGGTGCTCAGGTCGCGGAAGCGGATATCGGCCGCGCTCAGCGCGCTCAGCATCGCGGTGACGCCGGTGCGCTCGGCCTGTGTGTCGTAGGTGAACACCAGTTCGGTGCCGTCTTTGGCCAGTGTCAGATTATGCGCGGCGAGGGCCGGTGGTAGCACGTCGAGCTTCTTCTGCAATTGCAGGATCAACTGCTTCTTGCCGAGCTTGTGCATCAGCTCCGCCTTGTCCTCGACCAGGATGATCTCGCCTTTGCTAATAACGCCGACGCGGTCGGCCATGTCCTCGGCTTCTTCGATGTAATGGGTGGTCAGGATGATGGTGACGCCCGAGGCACGCAGGTCGCGTACCACCTGCCACATATCCTTGCGCAATTCGACGTCGACGCCGGCGGTCGGTTCGTCGAGGAACAGCACCTGCGGCTCATGGCTCAGCGCCTTGGCGATCAGCACGCGCCGCTTCATGCCGCCGGAGAGCGTCATGATGCGGTTGTCTTTCTTGTCCCATAGCGACAACGCGCGCAGGATTTTTTCGACGTAGGCCGGATTTTTCGGCTTATTGAACAGGCCGCGGCTGAACGAGACGGTCGCCCACACGCTCTCGAAAGCGTCGGTGTGCAATTCCTGCGGAACGAGCCCGATCAGCGAGCGCGCGGCGCGATAGTCGGCGATGATGTCGTGGCCGTCGACTGTGACCGTGCCTTCGGACGGTTTGAGGATACCGCAGACGATGCCGATCAGTGTCGTCTTGCCGGCGCCATTGGGGCCGAGCAGCGCGAAAATTTCGCCGCGTTTGATCTCAAGATTGATGTTCTTCAGCGCCCGGAATCCGGTCGCATAGGTCTTCGACAGATTGTTGATGGAGATCATGGACGTCATGGGGCGCGATTCTTTGGCGGGACACCGCATATAGGCCGGTGGACGGCCATCCGCTACCCCCGAATTGTGGCAATTAGCCCACAGTCAGCAGTGCATTGAGATCGGCCAGCACGCGCTCCGGCGGAAAATCGGGGTACTCATCAGGCATCCCGGCGCGATTGATCCAGCAGGTGCGAAAACCGACCGATGCACCCGCCATCACATCCCAGCGATTCGACGATACGAAGGTGACGTCGGCGGCGGTGCATTCGAAACGATCGGTGACGAGCGCGTAAACCTCCGGCCGCGGTTTGAACATCTTCAACGCGTCGACCGACAGCACGGCGTCGAGATCGCCGGCGAGACCCGCCGCATCGAGCGCGCCCTTCAGCATGGCCGGTGAACCGTTGGAAAGAATGCCGGTCTTGTGACCCTTGGCTTTCAGCGCACGCAACGTTGGCAGCGCATCGGGAAACGCACCGAGCTTGAAGTAAGCCTCAAGGAGCCGGCTTTTAAGTTTCTTGTCCACCGACGGCACCCGCTCCAGCGCATAGTCGAGCGCGCGTTGCGTCAAGGTCCAGAAATCGACGTAGTGGCCCGCCAGCGTCAGCGTCCAGCTATATTCGAGTTGCTTGGTGCGCCAGATGTCCGACAGCCGGTCGGCTTCGGGTCCCGCCTCAGCGCGGTGCCGGGCAATCGCGGCGTGGACGTCGAGCAACGTGCCGTAGGCGTCGAACACAAAAATCGATGGCATGGAAACCTCCCGAACGGCTATGGTTACAAACCGCCTGCACGGCGCAAAGAAGAAAATTCGACGGGGAGTGGCGAATGGCGGGAGCGGACTGGTCGAAGACCTGGACCTATTACAAAGGCGATTGGCACGAGGGTAACATCCCGATCATGGGCGTGCGCTCGCATGCCGCGCTGTTCTCGTCCTCCGTATTCGACGGCGCCCGCACTTTCGAAGGCGTGACGCCCGATCTCGACCTGCATTGCGTGCGGATCAATTCCTCGGCGACGGCGATGTTTCTTAAACCCGTCGTCGCGC
>CAITEM010000130.1 GCA_903891395.1 uncultured Hyphomicrobiales bacterium
CCGAAATATTTCTGCAGCAGATAGACCATCGCCCAGAGGTGACGGCCCTCCTCGACATTGACCTGGAACAGATTACGCATGTCATAGAGTGACGGCGCGGTCTTGCCGAGATAGCGCTGCTGCTCGACCGAAGCCGGCTCGGTATCGCCCTGGATAACGATCAGCCGGCGCAGCATGGCGCGGTATTCGCCTGGCACTTCCTGCCAGGCCGGTTCGCCTTTGTGACGGCCGAACGGAATCGTGCGGCCCTCATGCGCCGGCGCCAGCAACACGCCCCAACGATAGTCCGGCATGCGCACGTACTCGAACTTCGCTCAGCCTTTCGGATCGACGCTGACCGCGGTGCGCAGATAGACCAACGACTCCTGGAAGCCCTCCGGCCCCATGTCGTTCCACCAATTGATGTAACCGGGGAGCCATTTCTCCAGCGCGCGCTTGACGCGCTCGTCCTCGCCCAAGGCGACGTTGTTCGGGATCAGGCCGTCGTAATCGACCGCGGCGATGTTCATGGCTACACCCTCTCTTTGGCGAAAGTTGGCGACACGCCGCTGCCATACAGTTTCAAGGCACCCTGCTCGCCGATGGCGTTCGGCCGCTGGAAGATCCAGTTCTGCCAGGCGGTCAGGCGTCCGTAGATTTTGGTTTCCATCGTCTCCGGACCGGCGAAACGCAGGTTGGCCTCCATGCCGGTCAGGGCGTCGGGGGAGAAGCTGGTGCGCTCCTCGAGCATCACGCGCAGTTCGTCGTCGAAATCGAAGTCTTCATAGGCGACCGTGACGAGGCCGAGTTCGGCGGCGTCCTCGCCTTCAATCGGCTTGCCGATTCTGGTCTTGGCTTGCGCCAGCGTATCGGGCTCGCCGAGGAAACGCGTTTCCAGCCGCGTCAGGCCGTTGCCCATCGGATATGGGCCGAAGTTCGCGGCGCTGAGCGTGATGGCGGCGGGCGCGCGGTTGTCGCCCTTGCGGGTGCCGGCCAGCATCACCGAGCGGTCGGCGGCGAAAGCGAGTTCGGCCAGCGTACCGGCAAAGCACGAGCCCGGCTCGATCAGGGCGATGAAACTGCGCGGCGTGACGTCAACGCGCTTGAGGGTGCGCTTGAGATAAAGCCGGATTTCCCGCATCAGCCAGTCGCCACCGGCTTTTTCAAGAAACGCATCGTGCTCAAGCACTGTCTGCGCGTTGCCCTCGGTGCGCAACAGCACGACGCCGATGGCCGCCTCGTTGGCGCGCAGATGCAGAATGGCGTCTTCGAATTCGCGCGCCACGGTCAGCGGCCAGAACTTGTGGCCCAGCGCGTGCGCCGCCTCGACCGACACCGGCACGCCTTGCGAAGGGCCGCGCACGGTGATCGTGACCAGGCCGCGCGGGCGGTCGATTTCGACATCGACGTAGGAGTACGAGACGCGGTCGCCGTCAATCTTGCGGTCGAGCGCACGGAGCGTGACACCCTTGGCATCCTTCGGCCGGTCCGAGCGCGCGGCGATCTCATGCGCGCGCGCAGCAACGGTCTCTTTCCATTTCGAATTCGGCACCACTTCGTCGACCAGCCGCCATTCGACGGCCTTGGCGCCGCGAATGCCCTCCTCGATCGAACAGAACACGTCGGCGCGGTCGCGCCGGACCTTGCGCTTGTCGGTGACGCGCGTCAGGCCGCCGGTGCCCGGCAATACGGCCAGCAGCGGCGTTTCCGGCAGCGCCACCGCCGAGCGGCGGTCATCCACCAACATGATGTGGTCGGCCGCGAGCGCCAGTTCATAGCCGCCGCCGGCGGCATTGCCGTTGATCGCACAGATATAGATCTGCTTCGAACTATCCGAAGCGTCCTCAATGGCGAAGCGCGTCTCGTTGGTGAACTTGCAGAAATTCACTTTGTGGCCATGCGTTGCCTTGCCGAGCATGCG
>CAITEM010000131.1 GCA_903891395.1 uncultured Hyphomicrobiales bacterium
CGGCTGCACGATCTCGACGACCTCGCCAACCGCCTGATGCGCGTGCTGATGGGTCAGGATCACGCGCCGGGCAAAGAGCAGTTGCCGGACAACGCCATCGTCGTCGCGCGCTCGATGGGCCCGGCGGCGCTGCTCGACTACGACCGCAAGAAATTGCGCGGCCTCATTCTCGAAGAAGGCGGACTGACCTCGCACGTCTCGATCGTGGCGCGCGCGCTCGGCATCCCGGCGGTCGGCGAGATCGAGAACGCCACCGGCTCGGTCGAGCCGGGCGACGCCATCATCGTCGACGGCACCACCGGCCAGGTGCACATGCGGCCGCGTCAGGACATCCAGGCGGCCTATGGCGAGCGCGTCAAACTGCGCGCCCGGCGTCAGGCACAGTACCGCGCGCTGCGCGACAAGCCCTGCGTCACCCGCGACGGCGAGAAGATCGGGCTGATGATCAACGCCGGCCTGATGATCGACCTGCCGCATCTGGAAGAAACCGGCGCCGCCGGCATCGGCCTGTTCCGCACGGAATTGCAGTTCATGGTGGCGGACACGCTGCCGCGCGTCGGCGAACAGCTCGCGCTGTATCGCTCCGTGCTCGACTCGGCGGCCAAAAAACCGGTGACCTTCCGTACGCTCGATATCGGCGGCGACAAGGTGCTGCCCTATATGCGCAACTTCGAGGAGGAGAACCCGGCGCTCGGCTGGCGCGCCATCCGCCTCGGACTCGACCGGCCGGGCCTGTTGCGCAGCCAGGTGCGCGCCATGCTGCGCGCTGCCGGCGGCCGCGAATTGCGCGTGATGTTTCCGATGATCGCGATGGTCGAGGACTTCGACCGCGCCAAGGCGCTGGTCGAAGTCGAACTGACGCATCTGCGCCGCCACGGCCACGCGCTGCCGGAACGCGTGCACATCGGCACCATGCTGGAAGTGCCGTCACTGCTGTTCCAGCTCGACGAATTGCTGGAGCGCGTCGATTTCCTGTCGGTCGGCTCCAACGATCTGATGCAGTTCCTTTACGCCGCCGACCGCGGCAATTCGCGCGTCGCCGAACGGTTCGATCCGCTGTCGACGCCGGTGTTGCGCGCGCTCAAGGACATCGCGGACAAGGCGCGCAAGCACGGCAAGCCGGTGGCGCTGTGCGGCGAACTGGCCTCGCAGCCGATCGGCGCGCTAGCTTTGACCATTCTGGGCTACCGCACGCTGTCTTTGTCGCCCTCCGCGATCGGCCCGGTGAAGGCCATGTTGCTTGAACTCGACTGCAAGAAAGGCGCGGCGGAAGTTCTGCCGTTCCTCGATCAACCGGTCGGCAGCGTATCGATGCGCCACAAGCTCGAGAGCTTCGCGGCGGCCGAAGGACTCCAACTTTGATTGCTATTCCGCAGCACCGTCTCGACGCCTTGCTTTCTCGTTACTCGATGGTGGAGAACGAGCTTGGCACCGGCCTCGGCACCGAAGCCTACGTCAAACTGTCGCGCGAGTTCTCCGAACTCGGGCCGGTCATCGACACCATCAAGGCCTATCGCGCCGTCACCTCCGAGATCGCCGATCTCGAAGCGCTGAGCAACGACGCCGCGACCGACGCCGAAATGCGCAAGATGGCGGACGGCGAAAAGCAGGCGCTGCAGGGACAACTCGAACAGCTCGAACACCAGATCCGCCTGGCGCTGATCCCCAAAGACGCGATGGACGACCACGACGCCATCCTCGAAATCCGCGCCGGCACCGGCGGCGACGAGGCCGCGCTGTTCGCCGGCGACCTGTTCCGCATGTACGAGCGCTACGCCGCCAAGCAGGGCTGGAAAACAGAAGTGCTCTCCATGAGCGAGGGCTCCAAAGGCGGCCTCAAGGAAGTCATCGCCGAAGTGCATGGCCGTGGCGTGTTCGCCAAGCTGAAATTCGAATCCGGCGTGCATCGCGTGCAGCGCGTGCCCGACACCGAAACGCAAGGCCGCATCCATACCTCGGCGGCAACCGTGGCGGTGCTGCCGGAAGTCGAGGACGTCGACATCCAGATCAAGGACGACGACCTCAAGATCGACACCATGCGGGCGCAAGGCGCCGGCGGCCAGCACGTCAACAAGACCGAGTCGGCGATCCGCATCACGCACGTCCCCTCCGGGCTGGTAGTCGAGTGCCAAGAGGAGCGCTCGCAGCACAAGAACCGCTCCAAGGCGATGGCGTTGCTGCAGGCGCGCCTGCAG
>CAITEM010000132.1 GCA_903891395.1 uncultured Hyphomicrobiales bacterium
ACAGAATCGACTCGACCAGGTTCTCCGGCATCGCGCCGCAATTGACGGCGACGAAAGGCTTGGCGCGGCGCGCGCCGCTGCCGTGAATGGCGCGGGCGATCAGTTCCTTGCCGACGCCGGATTCGCCCTCGATGAGAACCGGGATGGACGAGCCGGCGGCCTTTTCGGCGGCGCGCAGCACCGGGCGCATCGAGTCCGAGCGGGTGACGACGTCGGAAATCTCAAGTGTGCCGTCACGGCCGCGCTTGATGCGTTGCAGTTCGCCGGTCAGTGCGCGGGTCGCCAGCGCGTTGCGCAGCGACACCTGCAGCCGTTCCGGACTGGCCGGCTTGACGACGAAATCGATGGCGCCGGCGCGCATGGCGGCGACCGCATTGTCGATGCCGCCATGGGCGGTCTGCACGATGACGGGCAGGTCGAGGCCGGCTTCGCGCAGGCGCGCCAGCACGCCGAGGCCGTCGAGGTCGGGCATCACCATGTCGAGCACAACGCAGTCGATGGGCGTAGCGCCGGGGCCGAGCAATGCCGCGACGGCGGCGTCGCCGCCTTCCGCCAGCATGGCCTGGTAGCCGAAGCGCTGCACCATGGCTTCGAGCAGACGGCGCTGGACCGGATCGTCATCGACGATCAACACGACTTGCGACATAGAACCTCCGGGGGCACGACTTGTGTGCCGATTTGGTGCAATGTCGTCTGTTTCGCTTAATGGCTTGTTAAAGCGGTGGGCATTGCCCCCCGGCGGCGAATATCGAATATGTTGGCGAAAAATCGGGGAGGCTTCGTGTCAAAGCTCAGTATTTACGGCATCGCCCGCACCCGCGCCTTCCGTGCGCTGTGGATCGCCAAGGAAGTCGGGGCCGATTACGCGCACCTGCCGATCGAGATCGGCGATACCGGGGCCAAGACGCCGGAATTCCTTGCCATCAATCCGAACGGACGCCTGCCGGTCATCGTCGACGGCGATTTCGTGCTGTTCGAGTCGCTGGCGATTACGCTCTATCTCGCCAAGAAACATTCGCCCGGCAAACTCTATCCAGGCACGCTGGAAGGCGAGGCCAAAGCCTGGCAATGGACCATGTGGGCGCTCACCGAGGTCGACCGCGGCGTCAATATCTGGTCGCTCCACGCGGTCCGGCTGCCGCCGGAGGAGCGCGATGCGGCCAAGCGCGACGAGGCGCTCAAGGTCATCGCGAAGCCGTTCCAGGTGCTGGACGCGGCGGTGTCCAAGCAGGACTACCTGCTCGGCGACACCTTCACCGTCGCCGATCTGAACGTCGCCGCGGTGATCAGCCGGGCTGTCGAGATGGACCTCGCCGCGGTGCCGCACCTCAAAGCCTGGTTGCTGCGCTGCCTGGCGCGGCCAAAGGCGCAGGAGGCTTTGGCGCTCAAGAACAAGGCCGAAGCGGAAACGCCGGCCGAGGTCACCCGCCGCATCGCCAAGCTCAACCGGCTTTAGCGCCGCAATTTTGTTGAAAAAGTCGGCCGCCGCCATCGCATCGCCACGTCCGGCAGCCTAGATGTGGTCCGACCCGCCGGTTCCCCGCAGATAAAGACCCCGCCTATGGCCAAAGCCGCGACCCTGAAGAAGCCCGTGAAACCCGGCAAGTCCGGCAAAATCGGCACGTCCGCGCTGAAACCCGACGCCAAACTGGGCACGCTGCCGCAATGGGATCTCAACGACCTCTATCCGGGCATCGACAGCCCCGAGCTCAAGCGCGATCTGGCGGCGGCGGAGAAGCAGAGCGCGGAGTTCGAGACGACGTACAAAGGCAAGCTGGCGGCGCTGGCCGCCGAGCCCGGCGCGCCGGGCTTTGTCGCGGCGGTGAAGGCCTACGAGGCGCTGGGCGACACGCTCGGCCGCATCGGTTCCTATTCGGGCCTGCTGCACGCCACCGACAGTACCAACCCGCAATATTCGAAATTCTACGGCGACATGAGCGAGCGCATCACCGGCGCGTATTCGCATCTGCTGTTCTTCGACCTTGAGATCAACCGCATTGAAGACGCCGTGCTCGACGCCGCCATGGACGGCGGCGAACTCGGCCAGTACCGGCCGTGGATCGAGGCCGTGCGCAAGGCAAAGCCGTACCAGCTCGACGGCCGCAGCGAGCAACTGTTCC
>CAITEM010000133.1 GCA_903891395.1 uncultured Hyphomicrobiales bacterium
CGATGCCGTCATGCTGGCCGCGCATGATCAGCGTCGGCACCGTGATCTTCTCCGGGTCCACCACCGGCAGCCGCGAGCACATGTCGACGTAAGTGCCGGTCGGCACCGAGTCATCGAGCGCGCAGACGGCTTCGGCGAAAGCCTCGATCACGTTGCGCTCGGCGGTGTCGGGATGGTCGCGGTCGAACACCGAGTGGATGAACGGCTTGCTCATCGGCCGGCGGTTGATCTTGATGAAGTCGGGCAGCTTCTTGGCGCGTTCTTTCAGCGTCGGCGAGCCTTCGCCGGTCCAGACCATGGCGTCGAGCGCGAGCCGCGCCACCAATTCCGGGTGCCGCTCGGCAAACATCGCCGCGCGCAGCGCGCCCGACGAGATGCCATAGACCAGGAACTGCTTCTTGCCGCGCAGCTTCTGGATGTATTGGGCGGCGGCGAAACAGTCGTCGGCGCCTTGCGCGATCGGCGCGTTATTGTCGCGGTCCTTGGTGGAGCGGCCGTAGCCCTCCATGTCGACGCTCCAGACGTCGAAGCCGAGGCTGGCGAAGTAGTCCATCGCCGACGAGTAGGGCCGTCCCGGCACCTGCAGATCGAACGTCGGCTGGCCGGCCATCGACGAGCCGTGCACGAACAAGATGGTGCCTTTGGCCTTGGCCGGGTCGACGGCGCATTTATTGAACAGGAACAGCTTGACCGCGCCGTTTTCCTTGGTGGTCCAGTGATCTTCGCCCTTGGTGGTCAGCGGCGGCTTGGTCATCTCGTTCATGGTGCACCTGTCTCAAATGTGAGGAATTCCGACGCGGCAGGGCGCTGGCATGCGCTTCATCGTATCCGAAAGACGGTTCCGGCCCTGGGGTCAAGTCCCCTCGCTGTTTTTTCGCCGGCCGTGAACCTGCGCAATGAGGCAGGCGACCCATTCCGTGTAATATCCGCTCGAGCCCCGAACTCGGTCGTTGAGAAGGAACGTAAAATGGCGTCCGCTTTCTGCAGGATCGCCGGGGCGGCCAGCCTCGTTCTCGCGGCCAGCGTCGCCGGCGCGACCGAGCCGCCGCTCGCGGGCTGCTACGAGCGCGTTTACGACGCCGCGCATCTGGCGGCGCATAAAGGCCAACTAGTCGTTCGCGCGACGATCGCGATCGGCGAGACCAAAGCCTACAACGCGCCCATTGTCGCCGATGCCTCTTTGAGACTGTGGGTGCGCGGCAAGGACAAGAGCTTTGATTCCACCGGGGCCTGTTCGGCCAAGGGTAACGCGCTGACCTGCGCCGGTTCGCTGTCGGCGGCGGAAGAATCGACCTGCCGGTCCAAGGCGGACGGCCTGCGTCAGTGCCGCATCGACGGCAGCGACGCCGGCGGCTTCAAGGTCGAGGGCAAACCCGAGGGCGTGCTGGTGTCGATCCCCAAACGGCTCGAATTGGTCCAGGAACCTTACGACGTCGGGCCTTATTTGAATTTCAGCGCGGGCAACGCCGAGAACCACGCCTTTCTTCTGAAAAAGGTGGCGTGTCCGGCGGCCGCGCCCTAATCGATCAGCGGAATATTGTTGGCCTTGATCAGGTCCGCCCATTTGGCGATTTCGCCGTCCATGAAGGCTTTGAACTGCGGTTGCGTCATGATCAACGGATTGGCGCCTTGCTCGCCCCAGGCCGCCTTGATCTCCGGGCGCGCCAGGATCTTGTTGATCTCGGTGTTGAGCTTGTCGAGGATCGGCTGCGGCGTGCCGGCCGGCGCCATGAAGCCGACCCAGAGGCTCGCCTTGAAGCCTTTGACGCCGGATTCTTCGAAGGTCGGCACGTCGGGCAGGATGCTCGAGCGCGCCGTCCCGGTGGTGGCGAGCGCGCGGACATTTCCGGCCTTGATCATCTGCGCCATGGTCGGGACGCTGTCGAACAGCATCTGGATCTGGCCGCTGAGAATGTCGGTCCGCATGCCGGTCGAGCCCTTATAGGGCACGTGCACGATATCGACGCCGGTCAGGTGCTTCAGCAGTTCGCCGGCCATGTGGTAATTTGAGCCCAGTCCCGAGGAGCCGTAGTTCAGGCTGCCCGGCTTGTCCTTGGCCATCGCCAGCAGTTCCGGCAGCGTCTTGGCCGGATAGGCGGCCGGCACCACCAGCACCAGGTCGGTGTCGATCAAGGGCGCAACCGGCACCAGGTCGCGCATGAGCTGGTACGGTTTCTTGGCGTAGAGCGTTTCGTTGACGCATTGCGTCCCCGAAATCATCAGCAGGGTGTAGCCGTCGGGCGTCGCTTTCGCGACCAGATCGGTCCCGATCGTGGTGCCGGCGCCGGGACGGTTTTCGATCACCACGGTCTGATGCAGCGCCTTGCGCAGTTCCTCGGCGATGGCCCGGGTATAGACGTCGGTCGGTCCGCCGGCACCAAAGGGCGCGATAATCTTGATCGGGCGCGAGGGATAGTCGTCCGCCTGGGCCGAGACGGAGGCGAAACCGAGCGCCGCAACCAGGAGCAGCGACGGTAATTTTTGCAGCACGGCCATGAATTTCCTCCACAGGCGCGCTTCTTTGCGAGCGCGTCACATAACTATCGAGGCCGCATGGCATACGTCAAATGCGGTCGCTGGCCGCCATTCGCGTGGCTGCAATGTGTACCGTGGATGCCTTCTAATGTTGGCTTGCCACCCATTGTGCGCTGCGCTAAGCCTCAAACGCTCCCGCCCGAGAGGCACTTCCCACTGCGGCAAGGGCGTTTTGTGGTGCGCTACGATTGGCTTACGGCCGGTCTGTCCAGGGCGAGCGTCTATCCGGATGAGGCGTGGGGCGCTTTACGCTGAGGTCGTCGCCGATGACATCACTGCTGCTCAATTACCTGCCTTTGGTGGTATTCATCGCGGTCGCGCTCGTCATCGGGCTGGCGCTGCTGATCGCGCCGTTCCTGGTCGCCTACCAGCAGCCGGACCCGGAAAAGCTGTCGGCTTACGAGTGCGGCTTCAACGCCTTCGACGACGCCCGCATGAAGTTCGACGTGCGCTTCTATCTGGTCGCGATTCTTTTCATCATTTTCGACCTCGAAGTGAGCTTTCTGTTTCCGTGGGCGGTGGCGTTCCGCAAAATCGGCCTGTTCGGCTTCTGGTCGATGATGGCGTTCCTCGGCGTGCTGACCATCGGCTTTATCTATGAGTGGAAGAAGGGCGCGCTGGAATGGGATTGATGGCGCCGCAACGGATCGCACCATGACCCTGGTCGCACAGGCCCCGCGAGGCATTCTCGACCCGAACACCGGCAAGCCGGTGGGCG
>CAITEM010000134.1 GCA_903891395.1 uncultured Hyphomicrobiales bacterium
GCGCATGCGGTCGGTTACGGCATCAACCGTCACCTATTGTACTACGCCGTGCACAATTTCATCGCCGCGCCCGAGCCGGTGTCGGCGTAAAATACTCCGCTCATTCCCGCGCAAGCGGGAATCCAGAATAAAGCGCTGGGTCCCCGCTCTCGCGGGGACGAGCGGGGGATAGGCCTACTTCGCCGTAAAGAACTCGCGCAATGCCGCGGTCGTCTCCACCGGCGCCTCTTCGTTGAGATAATGGCCGCTCGGCACCGTCTTGGCGGCGACGATGTTGGAAGCGTATTTCTTCCAGATCTCGCCGGGCGACGGATTGGTGTTGCGGCCGACACCGCCGGTGGCGCCCCACAGGATCAGCGTCGGCATGCCGATCTTGCGGCCGGCGTTGAAATCGACCGTGTCCATCGCCAGATCGACGCCCGCGGCGGCGCGGTAGTCCTCGCAGATGGCGTGGATGGTCTCGGGATTGCGGAAGCAGCGCTTGTACTCGGCGAGCGCCTCCGGCGGGAAGAACGACAGGCCCTGCTTGGTCTTGGCCAGTTTCTTCTCGATGAACCAGTCGGGATCGGCGCCCATCATCTTCTCCGGCAGCGGGGCCGGCTGGATGTTGAAGAACCAGTGCCAGGAGAACGTCGCCCAGGACATGGTGATGTTGTTGTAGAGATGATGCTGCGGGATGATGTCCATGATCGCGGCGCGCAACACCTTGTCCGGATAATCGAGGCACATACGGTGCAGCACGCGGCCGCCGCGATCATGACCGGCGACCATGAATTTGTCGTAGCCCAGCGCCGCCATCACCTCGACCTGGTCCTGCGCCATAGCGCGGAACGAATAGCCGGAATGATCGTCGCCACCCGGCGGCTTTTCGGAATCGCCGTAGCCGCGCAGATCGGTCAGCACCACAGTGAATTCCTTGCTCAGCGTCGGCGCCACCTTCGACCAGTGCATGTGGTTGAACGGGTTGCCGTGCATCAGCAGCAAGGGCGGGCCGTTGCCGCCGACGACGGTGACGATGCGCGCGCCGCTGGTCTGGATGTCTGAACGCTTGAAGCCTTCGAGCATTGTTCTTGCCTTTGTTGGTCGTGACGCCGCTAAATTCCGAAATATTCCGAATATTTCTTCTTGATCTCCTCGGTCGCTTTTTCCTGCGCCTCGGGATCGGTTTTCATCAACTTGATTTGCGACAGCGGCGTGCGGCCGGGCTTGTCTTTGACGTCGGGGTTGAACGAACGCAAGCCGGCTTCGTCGACCAGATACTGCTGTATCTCGCGCGACACCATAAAACTCATGAACAGTTTGGCGGCGTTGGGATGCGGCGCATTCTTGGCAATGGCTTCACAGCCCGGGACCAGAGGTGTGCCTTCGGTCGGATAAACGATCGCGATCGGCGCGCCCTGCTCTTTCAGCAGGATTTGGACGTACTCCAGCCCGTCCGCAGAGATCGCCCGCTCGCCGAGCGCCAATTTCTTCGGCGGCTCGGTGGCCGACTGGATTTGCATGACCTTCTGTTTGCCGAGCTTTTCGAAATAACCCCAGCCCAGTTCGCGTACGGTCTGGAACGTCGAGGTGACGATGCCACCACTGTAGGAAGGATGCGCCTTGACGATCTTGCCCATCCATTTCGGATCGAGCAGATCGGCGAAACTCTTCGGCGCGTCTTCCGGCTTCACGAGGTTGGTGTTGTAGGCGATCGGCATCAAGGTGACGCGCACGCTTTGATAGGTGCCGTCGGGGTCGCGCTGCTCGGCCGGCCACTTCAGCACTTCGGCCGGGATGAAGGGCTCCAGAACGCCCTGCGCCTTCCAGGTGATGAACAGAGACTGGTCGGAGCCGTCGAGCACGTCGACGGCAAAGACGCCGCTCGCGCGCTCCTGCGCAAGGCGCTGGAAAATGCGCTCGCTGCCGGTCCGGTCCACCTGCACGGTGATGCCGGGATATTTCTGCTCGAAGATCTTGGCTAGCCCCTGCGCGACCTTGAGATCGATGGCGGTGTAATAGACGACCTTGCCTTCCTTGGTCGCGGCCGCGACCAGTTCCGGCGTGACCGGCGTTGGCTGCGGCGGCGCGGCGCGCGCCTGTGCCACCAGCGCCATAAGCGCACCGGCCGCCATCGCCGCGCGCATGCCGAAGGCGCGTGTCATGTCATCCTCCCTGACCGCGCCGCCGTGACAATCGTCCGGCGGCTTATGGGTGCGCGACATAACAAGCCGAATTCGGACAAAAAGAAAGCCCCGGTTCGCTGACGCGAGCCGGGGCTTGTCGGGAAAGATCGGCTGGATCAGTTGCAGACCACGACGCGGCGAACGCGCGGGCCATAGACGGTGTCGACGACGCGGCGGACGCGGTAGCAGTCCGGTCCCGACGCGACGTAAGCTGGACCGTAGAAGCCGTAGCCGCCGTGCCAACCGTGATAGCCGTGCCAGTGCCCATGCCCCCAAGCTGAGGCGGAGGTTGGGGCGAGAGCGGCGGCGCCGAGGGCGGCGGCGGCGCTGACGGCGAGGATGATCTTGCGCAACATAGGGGTCTCTCCTGTTTGATGGATGTGCGTCTCACATCCTGCCCATGGGGCGCGGGCTTGCCGGGAAAGGTTCAATCGCGCGTCCGGGAAAGCCTCCCCACACCCATTTTTAGGCAAAAGGTCCGGAATTCCGGCTATTTGCCGAGCCTCCGCTTGCCGAGCCGGGGCTATAAAGTGGAAACTGGCTGAACTTGATCCGCCCGGCCGACCGCGAAACTTTATTTCAAGCCGCTTGAACCTGCGCGCTCCCCGCAGCGACCCATTCACACGAGCCCAATTGGCCCGCGATGCAAACGACGACGGATGAAGTTCTGATCGCGAGGATCGCAGGCGGAGACAGGCTCGCCATGCAGGTACTGTTCGCACGGCATCATGTGCGCATGTACCGGTTCGTGTTGCGGCTGGTGCGGAACGAGGCGACGGCGGAGGATTTGATTAGCGACGTGTTCCTCGACGTCTGGCGGCAAGCCGGGAAATTCGAAGGCCGCTCGGCGGTCTCGACCTGGATGCTGAGCATCGCCCGATTCAAGGCCTTGTCGGCGTTGCGGCGCCGGCCCGAAGCGGAACTGGACGAGGAAACGGCGGAGCGGATCGAAGACGACGCCGACGATCCGGAAACCGCGCTGGCGAAGAAAGATAAAGGTGCGCTGTTGCGGCAATGTCTGGGTTCGCTGTCGAACGAGCACCGCGAAATCATCGACCTCGTTTACTACCACGAGAAGTCGGTGGAAGAAGTGGCCGGGATTGTCGGCATTCCGGCGGCGACGGTGAAGACGCGCATGTTCTACGCGCGCAAGAAATTGTCCGAGTTGCTGAAAGAGCAAGGAATCGATCGAGGTTGGCCATGAACGCAATCGACAAAGAAACGCAAAGCGAGATCGAGGAGCTGTTGCCGTGGCATGCGGCCGGCACCTTGAGCCGTCGCGACGCGCAACGGGTCGAACAGGCGCTGGCCAGCGATCCCGAACTCGCGCGCCGTTACGAACTCGTGCGCGACGAATTTGGCGAGACCATTCATCTCAACGAAACCCTGGGTGCGCCCTCGGCGCACGCCATGGAGAAACTGTTCGCCAAGATCGATGCCGAACCGGCGCGCAAGGCGTCGCTCAACGTCAGCACGCGCGTCGCGGCATTTTTCGCGAGCCTGTCGCCGCGCACGCTGGCGTATGCCGGCAGCGCCGCGGCCATCGCCATCCTGTTGCAGGCCGGCCTGATCGCCACGGTGCTGGTCAAAGAGAATGCCACCGGCGGTTATCAGACCGCATCGGCGCCTTCGACCGATCCCGGTGTTGGCGCCTTCACGCTGATCCGCTTTGCACCGCAGGCGACACAGGACGACGTCACTAAATTCCTCGAGAGCAACAAGCTGTCCATCGCGGCCGGGCCGATGTCCGGCGGAATGTACAAAGTGCGCGTCTCGATGGCGGCGATGCCGAAGGCCGATCTCGCGGCATTGGCCAAGAAACTGCAAGAGAACAAACTCGTCGGCTTCATCGCCACGACCGAGTAGCCGTCGCAAGACCCGTCAACACCGGAGGCCATAGCCATGCGCAAGCAGCTTCTTTTGTCGGTCGCAACCGTGGTGACGTTGTCGTTTATGCTCGGCGGGGCCTCAGCGCAGAACCTCGATCCTCAATACCGGAAGCAAGTGCCGCGGACGGCCAAGACTGCCACGGTCCCGGGCCGCATGGCGACGCCTCGCGTCAATCAAGCCGCGCCGCGCGGAACACCGGGAACGTCGCGCGTGGCGACAACACCCGCCGGTCCGCGCGGCGGCGGTAATATGGGCGGTGGCCATGACGGCGGCGGGCGTCGAAGCGGCGGTTTCAACGGCGGCTTCGGCGTAGGCCTCGGCGCGGCCGGCGTATTGATGGCGCTCCCCGGCATGATCCCGCCAGCCGGCGGCCAAGTGGTCGACGACGGCAGTCTTCCGCCGCAAAACCAAGGCCCGCGGCCAACTCAGCGCGTCGCCAACCGCGGACCGAGCGGCGTGCCGCGGGCCAATGAGCGCCGCATGGTGCCGGACGAAGTTGTCATCGAAATCCCGAACACGGTCAGCCCGGCGCAGGTCAACGCGCTGCAAGGCCGTTTCCGGCTGACGCGGCTGGAATCGCAGAGCTTCCAACTCACCGGCTCGACGCTGTATCGCTGGCGCGTGCCGAACGGCATCTCCGTGCCGCGCGCCGTGCAGGCGATCGAGGGTGACGCGCGCGTCGCCTCTGCGCAGCCGAATTACCTCTTCACGCTGCAACAGAACGACGCGCCCTCGGCATCCGAAGGCGACCCGGCACAATACGAGCTCGGCAAGCTGCGGCTGCCGCAGGCGCACGGCGTGGCCAAAGGCGACAACGTTCTGGTCGCCGTGATCGACTCCGGCATCGACATCACACATCCCGACCTCGCCGGCTCGGTGGCGCAGAGCTTCGACGCCATCAACCAAAAGGTGGCGACGACGCCGATGGCGCCGCATCAGCACGGCACCGCGATCGCGGGGCTGATCGCCGCGCATGGCAAGTTGATGGGCGCCGCGCCCAACGCGCGCCTGCTCGCGGTTCGCGCTTTCGACCCAGCCGGCAAAAGCGCCGAAGGCACCACCTTCAATATCCTCAAAGGTCTCGACTGGGCCGCCGCGAACAAGGCCCGCGTCATCAATATGAGCTTTGCCGGACCGGCCGATCCGGCGATCCATCGCAGCCTCGAGGCCGCGCACAAGCGCGGCATCGTGCTGGTGGCCGCCGCCGGCAATGCCGGCGCAAAATCGCCGCCGCTCTATCCCGCCGCCGACGCCAACGTGATCGCGGTGAGCGCGACCGACGCCGACGACCATCTGCTTGAGCAGTCCAATCGCGGCAGTCATATCGCCGTCGCCGCACCGGGCTCGCAGATCATGGTGGCGATTCCCGACGGCGGTTACGAAGTCTCCTCGGGCACGTCTTATTCGGCGGCCGAAGTCAGCGGAGTCCTCGCGCTGATGATCGAGCGCCGACCCGACCTGACCCCCAACCAGGCCCGCGCCACTCTGCTGGCAACAGCGAAAGATATCGGCGCGCCGGGCCGTGATCCCCTGTTCGGCGCCGGTTTAGCCGACGCCTACGCGGCGCTGACAGCGCAGGACGCGCCGATGGCCGCGGCTATGCCGCCGGTCGAACGCGTCAGCGGCGCGCGCTGACGACATGACCGAGGCTGCGCCGCCGCCGATGCGGCTTCGTGTCACGCGCAACGAGCGCATCGCTGAAGGCATTTATCTGTTCGAACTCGTCGATTCCGGCGGCGCCACGCTGCCGCCTTTCTCCGCCGGTTCGCATATCGCCATTCGTACGCCGAACGGTCTGCTGCGAAAATATTCACTGTGCAACGACCCGGCGGAGCGCAACCGCTATCAGGTCGCGGTCAAGCGCGAGGCTAACGACCGCGGCGGCTCCAGCAACCTGATCGATAGCGTCAAACCCGGCGATGAGTTGACGGTTGAGCCGCCAGTCAATGATTTCGGTCTGCCGCCGCGCGCACAGGATTTCCTCTTCGTCGCCGGCGGCATCGGCATCACGCCGATCATGGCGATGATCCGGCAGCTGATGGCCGAAGGAAAACGGTTTCGGCTGTTCTATTGCACGCGCTCGCCGGAGACCACCGCGTTTCGCGACGAATTGAGCAGCCCGGCCTTCAAGGCCAGCGTCACGATTCACTACGATCACGGCGATCCGTCATGCTCGCTCGACCTTAAGCCGATTCTGGCCGAGCGGCAGAACCGCGAGCATCTCTATTGCTGCGGGCCGCGGCCGCTGATGGAAGCGGTTCGCCAGATGACCGACCACTGGTCGGCGGCGGCCGTGCATTTCGAGGCGTTCAGCGACGCCGAAACGCACAAGGCCACCGACATCGCGTTCAAGGTGAAACTCGCGCACACCGGCGACGTGCTGGAGGTGCCGGCGGACAAGACCATCCTCGACGTGTTGCGCGCGCACGGCCTCGTGGTGCCGAGTTCCTGCGAGACCGGCACGTGCGGCACCTGCAAGACGAAGCTGCTCGCTGGCGAGGCCGATCACCGCGACCTTTATTTGCCCGAGCACGACAAGCCGAACCACATCATGATCTGCGTCTCGCGGGCAAAGACCGGCGAGATTACGATCGACCGCTGACGCGCGCCACGAGTTCATCGGCCCGCGCCAAAAAGCTCTTCAGTAGTGGCGATGTGTTGGCCTTGCTGTAGCCCATCATCAGATCGATGGTCGGCGGTTCGCCCTGCAGAGGCCGCGTCACCACCAGCGGCGACAGCAAATTCCGCGCATACAACGGCAACAACGTCACGCCACCGGTCGAGACGACGAGCGACATCGCCACCGACACGTTCTCCGCCTCATATTCCGTCTTGAATGCGATCCCGGCTTTCGCGGCATAGGCATCGATCACGGTCTTCAAAGCGGGAGCCGCCTTGGTCGGCGCGATGAATTTTTCGCTGGCGAGGTCGCGCGGCGTGACGGTCTTGCGTGCGGCCAGCCTGTGCCCGACCGGGACGACCACGATCAGCGGTTCCTTGACGAGAAATTTGAATATCAGGCCCGGCGCCCTCTCCTCGCGGCGCAGAAAAGCGACGTCGACAGTGCCCCGCATCAGCGCCCCGGCCAGTTCGGGCGACTGCTGGCTGGACAGCGTGATCTCGATATCCGGGCGATCCTGGCGCAACAGCCGCAGCACCTCGGGCAACCAAACGACTTCATGGCCGGTGAGGAAGCCAAGCACGAACGACGACTTCGGCGGCTGCGCGGCACGGCGCGCGGCCTCGCCGGCCGTCTCGACCTGGAGCAAAGCCAGCCGTGCGTGGTCGAGAAAGACTTTGCCGGCGGCGGTCAGTTCGATGCCGCGCGAATTGCGCGCCAGCAACTTTGCGCCGACTTCAAGTTCGAGGTCGCGGATCTGCCGGCTCAGCGACGGCTGCGCCGTGTGCAGCCGTCGCTCGGCGGCCAGGGTCAGGCTGCCCTCCTCGGCGACGGCGACGAAATAACGAAGGTGGCGCAGCTCCATAGTCATACCTTTAAGGTATGACTAAAGCATACAAAGTCTTGGTTTAAAGGGCAACCGGCGATCATGTTCATGCCCGAAGGCGATGCCATCGCGGCCGCCAAACGGAGACATGTCATGAACAATCTCGCCAACAAGACCGCCCTCGTCACCGGCGCTTCTCGCGGCATGGGCCGCGCCACGGCGCTGGCGCTGGCCGCCGAGGGCGCCCGTGTTATCGTCCATTACGGACGCGGCGCCGATGAGGCCAAATCGGTGGTCGACCAGATCCGCGCCGCTGGCGGCAAGGCCGACGCCATCAGCGCCGACCTCAGCGCGGCCGACGGCGCGCACAAACTGGCGGAACAGGTCCGCAATCTCGTCGGCCACCTCGACGTCATCGTCGCCAATGCCGGCATCTCGAAATCCGGACCGATCGATCAGATGACGGTGAAGGATTTCGACAACCTGTTCGCCGTCAATGTCCGCGCACCTTATTTTCTGATTCAGCAATTGATGCCGATCATGGGCGATGGCGGCAGCATCGTCATGCTGTCATCGCTCGGCGCGCACGCGGCCGTCGGCGATCTGTCCGCCTATGCGGCCACCAAGGGCGCTATCGATACGATGGTGAAATATTTTGCCAATGCGCTCGGACCGCGCGGCATTCGCGTCAACGCAGTGGCGCCGGGCGTGATCGACACCGACATGTCGAGTTTTTCCAAGACCGAAGACGGTCAGAAGTTCGTGCTGGGCATGCAGGCGCTCAAGCGCATCGGCCAGCCGGACGACGTCGGCGACGTCATCGCGTTTCTATCCGGCCCGCAGGCGCGATGGATTACCGGCGACACAATCCATGTCGATGGCGGATCGAAACTGTGATGGGTCAACTCATTCCGGGCCGGCCGTAAGCCGGCCCGGAATAGAGAGCGATCAATGCAACGCGCGTTCGGCTTCGCGCAGAATATCGAGCGCGCGCCACGGCTTTTGCATGAACATGGCGCCGGCCGGCAAGGCCGGTGCGTCGCTTCCGGAAGTCACGATGACGGTCATTCCTGGAAAACGCGACTTCGCAAGTTCCGCGAGTTCCGTGCCGCTCATTTCGCCGGCAAGACTAATGTCGGTGAAAATTATCGACAAATCGCCGCCGATTTTTTCCAGCACCGCTTCCGCGGATTCGGCGCTTTCACACTGAATCACCGCCATATCGCACTCTTCGAGGAGTGCGCTGACGAGTTCGCGCTGTTCGGGATCGTCTTCGACAACCAGAGCCGTGGCTTTTTGTGCTGTTTGCATGTGCGCCTCCTCGGAGTTAAGGCGCCAGCGCGTTTAAAGTTCAAAAAGAATGCGAAGGGAGACGGAACTTCCGCACTGCGAAACACTACTCCTGAATCGACCGCAGATAGGCCGCCACGACACGGGCGTCGTCTTCGCCGAACTTGAATTCCGGCATATCGGGATGGCCCGCCGTCAGGCCGCTCTGCAACTGCCCCTGAATCTTGTCGAGATCGAAGCTGCGGCTAAGCGTACGGAACGGCGGCGCGTTTTCGCGCGGGCTGTCGCCGGTCTTGCCGATGGCATGGCAACTGGCACAGTGATCTTCGAGCAGCGTGCGGCCGAGCTCCGCTGGCTCCTGCGCCAAAGCCGCCGACGCCATCACCACGCCTATAACGATCAACACCGCCTTCATCGTCGTCCCCGCGAATCGCCAACCGGTTCCATTGGCGAACGCCTCAGCCGTGAAACTTGTTCCTCTTGGGATTCTTCTTCGACTTGTCGCCGAAGGCCGGCTTTGAGAACGGCTTTGTCGATGACTTCGCGTCGTCGCGCCGTGGCGCGCCGCCATGCGCGGGCTTCTGGTCGCGGCGGTGCTTTTGATAGAAGTCCCGCTTCTTGGCGTAATCCGGCTTCTTCTTGTGGAATTCCGGATTGTCGCGCGTGCCGGTGTCGGGGGCCGTCTGCGGATGTGCAGTTCTCTCGACCGGCTTGTTCGCCGCTTTATCGACCGGCGCCTCAGCCACCGCTTCGCCTTGCGGGCCGTTCGGCAATTGCTCGATCCGAATGCTCTCTTCCTTGTCCGGGCGCTTCAGGTTGGTCAAAAACTTTTCGGCGGCCTGCGCGGAAATCTCGAATTCGGTATGGACTCCGTAGATGCGGATGGCGCCGATGTCTTGCTTGGTGATGCCGCCGCGGCGGCAGATCATCGGCAGCAGCCAGCGCGCTTCGGCGTTCTTCTGGCGACCGACGCTGACGCGAAACCAGACGCTGCCGCCGGCCATGCTTTCGCGGAAACCGGTTCTCTTGCCGCGCGATTCGCCACCGGCATTGTCCGGGCGTGCGTTGCGGCCCTCGGACCCGCGATCGTCGCGGAAACGGCCGCGATCCTGACCGGGATCTAGAATGTCCTCGGGCGACGGCAGCCGCGCGCGATACAGCCGCGCCAGAGCCGCGGCGATTTCCTCGCTGGAGCGCTCGGCGAGCAGCGTGCGCGCGAGCACCAGATCGTCCTCGGTCGGCGGTTCGGTGAAGAGTACGTCCTGCAGCATGCGTTGCTGGTCGAGCTTGCGGATTTCCTCGGCTTGGGGCGCGTTGGCCCAGATGGCCTCGACGCGGGCCTGGCTCAACATCATCTCGACGCGGCGGCGGCGAGCCGGCGGCACCAATAGAACACTGACGCCCTTCTTGCCGGCACGCCCGGTGCGGCCGGAGCGATGCTGCATCACTTCGGGATCATTCGGCAGCTCGGCGTGGATAACCAGGCTCAAATTCGGCAGATCGATGCCGCGCGCCGCGACGTCGGTGGCGACGCAGACGCGCGCACGGCCGTCGCGCAAGGCCTGCAACGCATGGGTGCGCTCGCTCTGCGTCAACTCGCCCGACAGCGCGACCACTGAGACGCCGCGCTCCAGAAGCGCCGCCTGCAAATGGCGGACGGCGTTGCGCGTGTTGCAGAACACCAGCGTGCTCGGCGATTCGAAAAAGCGCAGCACGTTGACGACGGCGTGCTCGACGTCATTCGGCGCGACGCGGATAGCGCGATACTCGATGTCGGCATGACCGGCCTGCCCGCCGGCGACTTCGACGCGGTGCGCGTTTTTTTGATACTGCTTCGCCAGCGCGACGATGCCGCGCGGCAGCGTCGCGGAGAACAACAGCGTGCGGCGCTCGGCCGGCGTGGTCTTGAGGATGAATTCCATGTCCTCGCGGAAGCCGAGGTTGAGCATCTCGTCGGCTTCGTCGAGCACGACGACCTTCAATTCCGACACGTCGAGGCGGCCGCGCCGCAGATGATCGCAGAGGCGGCCTGGCGTGCCGACGACAATGTGTGCGCCGTCGGCCAGTTCGCGCTGCTCGCGCCGCGGGTCCATGCCGCCGACGCACGAGACGACGCGGGCGCCAGTATTTTTATAGAGCCAGGTGAGTTCGCCCTGCACCTGCATCGCCAATTCGCGCGTCGGCGCGACAATCAAAGCAAGCGGCTTGGTGCTGCGTTCGAAGCGCTCGGCGTCGCCGAGAAGATCGGTCGCCATCGCCAGACCGTAAGCCACGGTCTTGCCGGAGCCGGTCTGCGCCGAGACCAGCAGATCGTGGCCGGAGGCCGCGTCGGCGAGCACTGCCGTCTGAACCGGGGTCGCCTCGGTGTAATTGCGTTCGGTCAAGGCGCGGGCGAGCGGCGGGCTTGTGGTGAGAAATGTCACGAGATGTCAGACCTTGGGTGGTTGGCGGCGAGAAACGAAAAAGGCGGCGCTCGCACAATGGCGACCGCACGGATCGACGGATTGACTGATATGGGCATGCTTTAGGCCATGACGCGCCAAAGCGCCAATCATGGCTGCCATCCAGGGGTTCGAAACGGCCGATTTACCGGCTAAATGCCGCTTGCAGGCGAGTCACGGTTAACGACATGCAGGGATTTTGGTGCGCCGGGAGGGATTCGAACCCCCGACCCCCAGATTCGAAGTCTGGTGCTCTATCCAGCTGAGCTACCGGCGCCCGACGATTTGAGTAGGGCCGCGGCGGCTATTTGTCCATCGGGCCGGCGCGACGTCCCGAAGTCAGGTGCCCTGGAGGTCGTGGACCGCCGGCATGTACAAGTCCTTCCACGCATTCGGCAGCCGTTTCATGGTGCCGACTTTGTGCATGAAGCCGGCATATTTCATGTTCTGCTGCGGCGTCGTGGTCCAGATATTGTCCGGATCGGAAATGAACTTGGCCATTTCCGACTGCGAGCTGCGCTTCTCGCTGGTGGTCTTGATGTAGATTTCCGCCGCCTCGCCCGGCTTCTTGTTGATGAAGTCGTTGGCCTCGGTGACCGCCGCGTAGACCGCCTCGCTCACCTTCGGATTGGCGTCATAGAACTTCTTCGACATAATCATGGTGCCGTTAGTCGCGGGCCCGTCGAGCGTGTCGTATGACTTCAGCACGTTATGCACGCCCGCCGTCGCCAGTTCGTAGTAGTAGAACGGCGCGACGGAATAGTGGCTGTTGATTTCGGTCGCTTTCGAGATCACCGAGACGGCGGCTTCGGGATGTGAGCGCGTGATGGTGAACGAGTCGAGCCTCGCGTATTGATCGTCGCCCCACTCCTTGGCGGCCGCCATCTGCAGGCAGATCGCCTGGTTCGACACCTTCACCGCCGGCACCGCGATCTTGTCCTTTTCAGTGAAATCCTTCACCGATTTGACGCTGTCGCGGCTCGTCACCAGCATGAACGGCATCGATTGCACGGCGCACAGTCCGCGCACTTCGTTCGGCGTGCCCGCGGTCTTGTCCCACAGCGTGTTCAGGCCCGGCACGCCGGTGACGCCGAATTGCATCTGACCGCTGATCAGCGCGTCGATCAACGATTGGGTGCCGCCCAGCGACTTGAAGTCGGTTTTGAGCGAAGTCAGGCCGGCCTTGGCGGCGTGCTTCTCGACCAGCTTGAGGGCGTCCATCACCATCATCGGCAGATAAGGCAGCCCGGTCTGGCTGATGAGCACGATGCTGGAGGCTTCGTCCGCGAAACTCGAGCGCATCAGCATCGGCGACGCCATCGCCGCCGGCGCCAAGGCCAGCCCTTTGCAGAAATCCCGCCTGCGCATCCTTCCGCCCTCCCCTTTCGAAGCCGGGCCTGTCATGCAATCAGTTCTTGCAGCGTTGTTTTGTTAAGACTGCATGCCCCAGCGTTGAACCGTTCTTTTTTCGATGACGCGAAACACCACGTTCTCGACCGCCAGGCCGATCATGATGATGGTCAGCAGACCGGCGAAAACCTCGGCGATGTTGAGCTGGTTCTTGCTCTCGAAGATGTACCAGCCGAGGCCACCTTTGCCGGACGACACGCCGAACACCAACTCAGCCGCGATCAAAGTGCGCCAGGCGAAGGCCCAGCCAATCTTTAGACCGGCAAGAATGCTCGGAAACGCGGCGGGAATGAGAATGCGCGCGACAAAGCTCAAGCCGGTCAGATTGTAATTGCGTCCGACCTTGCGCGCCGTGGTCGAGACGCCGCGAAAGCCGGCCAGCATGTTGAGCGACACCGCCCACATCACCGAATGGATCAGCACGAACACCAGACTGCCGGAGCCGAGGCCGAACCAGATCAAGGCCAGCGGCAGCAGCGCGATCGCCGGCAGCGGGTTGAACATCGCCGTCATGGTGTCGAGGAAATCGGTGCCGAGTTTGCTGGAGATCGCGAACACCGTCAGCAGCCCGGCGAGCAAGGTGCCCGAGGCGAAACCGATCATCAGCACCTGGATCGATGCCCAGGCGCGCAACGGAATCGTGCCGTTGGCGACATCGGTCATCAGCGCGCTGACGGCGGCGCTGAACGGCGGCACCAGCAGCGGATTGTCGAGCCAGCGGCCGTATATTTCCCAGCCCAGCGCCAGGAAAACCAGGATACCTATTTTACGCAGCCAAACCTGATTGTAGATTTTCTCGGCGAGCGTCAGCGGCTTCTGGATGATGCCGAACTGTTCCGGCCCCAGCGTCTCACAATAGATGTTCGGACGTTCAACCGCCGAGAGCGTTTGCGTTTGCAACATGGGGGGCCTCCTCGATCTGATCGGCAAACAGCATGTCGTGGATTTCGCGGCCGAGCGCCGCAGCCTCGCTGGAATTTTCCTGGCCGCGCGGCACGCTGTTGATTTCGGCCTTCACCTGCCCCGGGTGCGGCGACAGCAGCAAAATGCGGCTGCCGAGCTTGATCGCTTCCGGAATAGAATGTGTGACGAACAGCACCGTGAAGCGGGTTTCGTCCCACAGACTCAGCAATTCGTCCTGCATGCGGGTGCGGGTCAAAGCGTCCAGCGCGGCAAAGGGCTCGTCCATCAGCAGGATGTCGGGCTCCATCGCCATGCCGCGCGCGATAGCGACGCGCTGCTTCATGCCGCCGGACAGCGTGTGCGGATAGCTATTGGCGAACTCCGCGAGCTTAACCTTCTCGATGTAGTGCATGGCGCGCGCGATCGCGGCCTTGCCCGACAGCGTACCCGTCGTCTTGAGCGGGAACACGACGTTCTCGAGCACGGTCATCCACGGGAGGAGCTGGTCGAACTCCTGGAACACCATAATGCGGTCGGGGCCGGGCTTCGTGATCAGTTCGCCCTTGAGCCGTATCTCGCCTTCGGTCGGCGCCAGATAGCCGCCGACGGCCTTGAGCAAAGTCGATTTGCCGCAGCCCGACGGGCCGACCACGACGAAGCGGTCGCCCTGCAAGACGCTGAAACTGACGCGATAGGTCGCGGTGACGAGATGGGCTTGCGTCTTGTACTGGATGGTGACGCCGCGCACGTCGAGTAACGGCTGACCGGCTGCGGAATCGTTCGATACGCGCCCGCGCCCAGCAGTCTCTTTGCGCTCAGCAACGCCTGCGACGGCAGATTGAGACGCAACTGTCGTGCCGCTCATCATCAGCTTGTTCCTCCCCCCGGGGGCCCTGGTCGTCTTTTTGTCTTTGCGGCTCAGTCTCTGCGTACCGATGTCCGGCCGCAAGTTTGGCGGGTTTCCGCAGAGCTGTCTATCGGCCTGCGGGAACATCGTCCGCACCCTGTTGACCGCGGCCTTGCCCGCCGCCCATGCTGACGGAAAAAGGAGAGCCCTCGTGAAGGCGACCGATATCGTCCGTAACATCGTCAAGGAGAAGCTGGCACGGGACGAGGTCGTTGCCTCGATGACTGTTCGCCTGACGCGCGGCGTCGAAATTGCGCGCATGGCCAAGACCGCCGGCTTCGACATGATTTACATCGATCTGGAACACTCGACCCTGACGCTGGAAGCGACCGGGCAGATTTGCCTCGCCGCACTAGGCTGTGGCATCGCCCCCATGGTCCGTGTGCCGGCCAATACCCCCGAATACATCCAGCGCGTGCTCGACGGCGGCGCGCTCGGCATCGTCGCGCCAGGAATCGGCTCGGCCGAAGAGGCGCGTGCCGTGGTGCGGGCGGCTAAGTTTGCACCCCTTGGCGAGCGCGGCGCGGGCGGGGCCTTGCCCCATCTCGAATATCGTTCGTTCCCGGCGGCAGAAGCCAACGCCGCGATCAACGACGCCACCATGGTGATCGTGCAGTTCGAATCCGCGGAGGCGCTCGACAGAGCCGACGAGATCGTCGCCGTCGACGGCGTCGACATGGTGCTGCTCGGCATCAACGACATGCTGTCGAGCATGGGGCTCACCGGCCAGCATGAGCATCCCAAGGTGCGCGACGCCTATGCCCGCACGATTGCCGCCTGCCGCAAACACGGCAAACATGTCGGCGTTGGCGGGCTGTCGACCAAACCAAAGCTCGCGGCCGAGTTCATCGCCATGGGCGCACGTATGGTCTCGACCGGTACGGACATTCAGTTTCTGCAAGCCGCGATGAACGACAAGGCGGCGCAAGTTCACCAGATGACCAAGGGATAATGTCGTGACGGCAAGCGTTTCCATACTCGGCGTGATGCAGACTCCGATCTCTTTCGACGTGCCGGCCGGCGCCTGCGATTGCCACACGCACATCTTTGGGCCGGATGAAAAATTCCCGCTGTCGCCGAACCGTATGTATACGCCGGGCGCGGCTTCGATCAAAAACCTGAACGCCTTGCACAAGGCGATCCATATCGACCGCGTCGTGGTCGTGCACCCCAGCCCCTACGGCGCCGACAATGCGGTGACCGTCGACGCCGTGCGCCAGATGGGCAACCGCGCCCGCGGCGTCGCGGTGATCGATGACGCCACGACCGACACCATGCTCGACGACATGCACGAGGCCGGCATTCGCGGCGTGCGGGTCAATCTGGAATCGGCCGGTGAAAACGATCCGGCGAAAGCCGGACAGCAACTGCAAAACGCCTCCGCGCGCGTGGCCAAACTTGGCTGGCATGTGCAGACCTACACCAACCTCCACGTCCTACAGCCGCTGACGGACGCCATCCTGCAAATGCCGACGCCGCTCGTGGTCGATCATTTCGGACTGGCGCAAGCGGCACGGGGCGTCGGCCAGCCAGGTTTTGCCGAACTTCTCTCGTTGCTGCGCAGCGGCAAGATCTACGTGAAGATTTCGGCCGCCTATCGCATTTCTGCCGTGCCGGGCCATGCCGACGCCGCACCGATGGCGCGCGCGATGATCGACGCCAATCCGGACCGCGTGGTGTGGGGCACCGACTGGCCGCATCCCGGCGGCAAGCGGCGCAACCCCGCCGAGGTCGAGCCGTTCCGGCCGATCGATAACGGCGCGGCGCTCAACCGCCTCGCCTCGTGGACAAAAGACAGCAAGGAGCTTGCGAAGATCCTCGTCGATAATCCGGCGCGGCTTTATGATTTCTAAAAAATAAAAAGCAGGGAGGCACCGATGTGGAGAAAGTTCGCCGCGGGCGCGCTGATCGCGGCCGCAGTCGTAAGCTTGGCGCGAATTCCCGGCGCCTTTGCCGAAGTCGCAGAAGTGCGGATGTCGAAGCAATTCGGCCTGCCCTACCTGCCGATGATCGTGATCGAGGCGCAAAGCCTGATCGAGAAGAACGCCAAGGCTGCCGGTCTTGGCGACGTGAAAACAAGCTGGACACAGCGCGCCGGTCCCGCCGCCGAACTCGACGCCCTGCTGGCCGGTCAGGCCGATTTCATCGGGCCCGGCGTGCCGACCCTCGCCACCATCTGGGACAAGACCGCCGGCACGCCTCAGGAAGCCAAGGCCCTGATTGCGATGCAGTCGATGCCTTACGTCCTCGTGACGCGAAATCCCGACGTGAAAACCATCAAGGATTTTACCGACAAGGACAAAATCGCGCTGCCCGCGGTGAAGCTGACCGGCCACGCCATCGCGCTGGAAATTGAGGCCGCCAAAATCTGGGGACCAGACCACTTCGACAAACTCGACGCCATCACGATTACCCGTTCACATGCAGACGCCGCGGCGGCCGTGATGGGCGGCGGCTCGGAGATCAATTCGCATTTCGCCAGTTCGCCGTTTTACTATTACGAATTGGCGACACCGGGCATCCACAAGGTGCTGTCATCTTACGACGCGCTGGGCGCACGCCATACCAACGGCACGCTGGTGGCGACCAAGAAATTCCACGATGCCAATCCAAAGATTTGTGGCGCGGTAATCAAAGCGTTCGAAGAGGCCAATGCTTTCATCAAGGCGCACCCGCGCGAGGCGGCGCAGATCTATCTGACGGCCACTAAAGACAAGAACTCCGTCGACGCGCTGGAGAAAATGGTCGCCGACCCTGACGTCGACTACACCACGACGCCGGTGGCGGTGATGAAGATCGTCGAGTTCATGCACCGGGTCGGACGCATCAAGAAAAAGCCGGAGTCGTGGAAAGACATGTTCTTTCCCGAAGCCCACGGCCTGAACGGGAGCTGAGCAACATGCCCACCGTCAAAGAAGCCACCACACTCGAAGTGTCCCGGGATCGGCTCTATGCCACCGCCGAGGCGGCGGAAGCCTTCGGCCGCCGCCTGCTGCTGGCGCACGGCCTGCCGGAGGACGATGCGTCCATAGTCGCGCGGTGTCTGGTGCGCGCAGACCTGCGCGGCGTCGACACCCACGGCCTGCAATATCTCCCGCATTATCTCGACCGCGTGCGCCAGGGGCTGATCAATCCGAAACCTAAACTCGACGTCGAGCGCGTCACGCCCATGGTCGGCAGGCTCGATGGCGACAATGGGTTCGGCTTTGTCGTCGCCACCAAGGCGATGGCAACTGCGATCGACATGGCGCGCGAGTTCGGCGTCGGCATCGTCACCGCGCGGCGCAGCACGCATTTCGGCATGGCCGCGAACTACGTGCTTCAGGCGATGGACGCCGGCATGATCGGGCTGGTTTTCACCAATGCATCGCCCGGCATGCCGCCCTGGGGCGGGCGCGATCCGATCATTGGCACGTCGCCCATTGCTTGCGGCGCCCCGGCCCGAAACGACACGCCGTTCGATCTCGACATGTCGCCGGCGGCGGCGGCGCGCGGCAAGGTCCGGCGTGCGGCGCGGCGCGGCGAGTCCATTCCGCTCGGCTACGCGCTCGACAAGAACGGCCGCGCCACCACCGACCCGAACGCGGCGCTCGACGGTGGCGTCATGCAGCCGATCGGCGGACCTAAAGGCTCCGGGCTGTCGATGATGATGGACGTCTTCTGCGGCGTCATCACCGGCGCCGCCTGCGCCGGCGAGGTCGGCAACCAGTTCAAGGATTACGACCGCCCGCAGGACGTCGGACACTTCGTCATGGCGATGAAGCCCGACCTGTTCGTGTCGAAGGATGAATATCTTAAACGCATGGACAAACTGGCCGAGCGCGTTCACGGCGGCCGCCGCGCCGAAGGCTTCGACGAAATCCTGATGCCGGGCGAACAGGAACGCCGCCTCGAAGCAAAATACCGCCGTGGCGGCGTACCGTATAACGTGAAAGAACTGGACGCGTTGCAGGCGGAAGCCGCCAAAGCCGGGCTGCCGCCGCTCCAGGTCTCGACGTCCCCTCTCTCGTAGGACAGCCATGAAAATCAACGATTACGATCTCGATATTGTCGTCCAAGGCTTTCCCGGAAAGTCCGTTTGTCACGGCGGCCTCGGCTGGAGCACGGTGGTGGTGCTACGCGCCCATGGCCGCATCCTGGTGGTCGATACCGGCGGCTTCAGCATGCGTACCATGCTGCTCAAGCGCTTCGCCGAGCGCGGGCTGAAGCCCGCCGAGGTCACCGACCTGCTGCTGACGCATTCGCATCACGATCATTCGGTGAACTATCCAATGTTTCCGAACGCCCGCATCGTCATCGGCGCACATGAACTCGACTGGTCGTTGACGGTGCCGTGGGGCGAGACGCCGGTGCCGGAATTCTACATGCGCGAACTCAAGACCTATCCGAAATTGCACACGGCGAAGGAAGGCGAGGAAGTATTCCCGGGCATTACCGCCCACCTGGCGCCGGGCCACACGCCGGGCTGCCTCGTCTATGTGCTGCACGCGCCGGACAAGGACGTGATCTTTGCCGGCGACGCCGCCAAGAACCGCGCCGAACTCGTTTCCGGAACCACGGACATGACCTACGACGCCGCGGTCAGCAAAGCCTCGATCACGAAAATCTGGGAGCTGTGGCGCAAGCGGCCGGGCAGCATCATGGTGCCGGGCCACGACATGCCGATGACCCAGGACAATGGCGTCACGAAATATCTCAACGAGCGTGAAGCCGGGATCATTGCCTGGTACGGCGAC
>CAITEM010000135.1 GCA_903891395.1 uncultured Hyphomicrobiales bacterium
GCGTTCCTATTGCCGACGAGTATGCGTTCATGTCCGTGCAAGGCCCTATCGTCGTTGTCGCCGATCAGCCCAATGCCGAGCTGGATGCGGCGTTTGCCGCCGCCGGCGTCGCGCAGGTCGAAACCTGCAGCTTTGCGCAGGCGGCACAAACCATCCGCAAGACCTGGCCGTCGGCCATCGTGATTGATGAATTGGCGACGCCCGAACGCGCCGCCGACATCGCGGCGATGAAAGCCGCTCTCGATACGATGCGGGAACCTTATTTGCCGGTGCTCTCGCGTGTAGCGCCCGGTCATGGCCTCGCGATTGAAACCGCGCTGCCGATCTCCGAAAAAGCCAATGGCATGCGGATCGCCGCGCAAGTCGCTTCAGCGTTGCGGGTCCGCACGTTGGACGCCACGATTTTCCGTCGCCTGTCCTCGCTCAAGGCCGAAGGCAAACCTGCGCCTGACATGCCCGAAGGCGATCCACTCAACGACGCCATCGTGCTGGTGACGGGCCGCGGCCGCAGCTATCCCGATCTCTGCATGGCCGTCGGCGAACGCGTCGCCATGATGGGCTCGCTCAGCGTCGAGTCCGCCGCGCGTTATCTCAACACCCGCAACCTCGACGGCGTTTTCATCGGCGAGGGTTTCGGCCCGCCGACCGTCGATGCGTTTTTGACGGCGCTGGGCGAAGACGACCGTTTCCGCGACCTGCCGGTGGCGCAGATCGGCGGCTCCAGACCGAACGTCGATTGCAGCCCGTTGCCGAACTACGAGCGCTTCGATGCCGGCCCCGCCGAAGTGCTTGAATGGATGACGCCACTTATTCGCCTGCACGCCTATGAAGCGCGGCTGCAGCGCCAGCTTGCCGCCATCGACGCCAACGGATTGCTTGATCCTCAAACAGGACTGTTCTCGGTGCCCGCCTTCTCGGCAGAACTGGTGCAGGCCGTTGACGACGCGCGTGCGCGTCAGGGCGCGCTGTCGCTCGCCTGCTTCTCCCTGCCCAGCCATGCCGACCGGCGTGTCACCCTTGATGCTGCACGACAACTCAGCCGGCTTGTGCGCAGCGTCGATTACGCCTGCTGGGCCGACCACCACACGGTGCTGGTTGCGCTACCAAATACGCCGTTGCGCGAAGCCCACCCGATTGCGCGGCGACTTGCCGGCGCGCTCGGCGCGACCATGCTGACCTCGGATCGCGGCGAAGGCCGGATCGAACCCGCCGTATCGCTGGTGACGCTCAAGCAGAATGACACGGTCGAGAGCCTCGTCTCGCGCGTCACCGAGCAATCCCACGCCATCCCCCTGGTTGCGGCGGAGTAACCTCAGGCATACGTTACGCACCGGCGCACGCTGATCGCTTCCCGCGACAGCGCAGCCGCCTTGCAGAAACGAGCCTTAAGGAAAACCGCGATGTCCGACACCAAAACCCCGGTCTCCATCGATGTGTTCTCCGACGTGGTTTGTCCGTGGTGCTTCATCGGCAAACGCCGGCTCGAAAATGCCGTCGGCATGGTGCCGGATATTCCGGTCGAAATTCGCTACCAGCCCTACTTCCTCAACGACTGGATTCCACGCGAAGGCATCAGCCGCAACGAATACCTGACAAAGAAATTCGGCTCGCCCGAAGGTTACGAGCAGATCGCCAAGCGCGTGCAATCGACTGCGCAGGCGGAAGGTCTGGTCTATGACATCGCCAAGGTGTCGCGGCAGCCCAACACGACCGATTGCCACCGCCTGATCCTGTGGGCGGCACAGATCGGCAAGGCGCTGGAAATGAAGCAGCGTCTGATGGACCTTTACTTTACCGAAGGCGGCGACCTCACCAGCAAGGACGTGCTGGCGCAGGCCGCGGCGGATGTCGGGCTCGACTGCGGTGAAGTCCGCAAACTACTGGATACCGACACCGACATCGATCTGGTGACGCAGTCTGCCGAACAGGCCAAGGCCGCCGGCATTCAGGGCGTGCCGTTCTTTATCTTCGGCGGGAAATACGCGGTGTCCGGCGCGCATCCTGCGGAAGACCTCGCCAACGCGATCCGCCGCGTCGCGGAAGAAGCGGCTGCCGGCGAACAAGCGGCGGAATAATCACGCCGCTTTCTTCTTCTCCGCGATCTCAACCAGCTTGCGCAGGATTTCCGTCGCACCTTTAAGCCGCTCCTCGGCGTCTTCCCAGCTTTCCATCAACACGATCTTCATGTGGGGCCGCACGCGCGCGTACTTGCCCTGCTTTTGGATATAAGTGAGCAGCCCTTCCGGATTGGCGAAGCTGTCGTCGCGGAACGTAATCACTGCGCCCTTGGTTCCGGCGTCGATCTTCGCGACGTTGGCACGACGGCACAGCGCCTTGATGGCGACGATTTCCATGAGGTGCTTGGCTTCTTCCGGCAGCGGACCGAAACGGTCCACCAGTTCAGCGCCGAACGAATTGATATCGTCGTCGGTGTCGAGGTCGGCAAGCCTACGGTACAGCACCAGCCGCACCGAAAGGTCGGCGACATAGGCATCAGGAATGAGAACAGGCGTACCGATGGTGATTTGCGGCGACCA
>CAITEM010000136.1 GCA_903891395.1 uncultured Hyphomicrobiales bacterium
ATGCGGTGGATGCCGCCCCCGGAGAACATGTTGAACATGCCGAGGATGCCGCCGGACTGGGTATTGAAGATTTGCGCCCAGGCGGCGGGATCGATACCGGGCAACGGAATATAGGTGCCGAGCCGGTAGACCAGCAGCGCGCCGACCGTGAACCAGATGCGCTTCTTGAGCTCGTCGGCCTTGGCCAGCGCCCCGAAGTTGAGATTGGCTGCTAATTGTTCTGCTGCCGAAACCATCTGTCGCTCCTGGCCTTCGCTTGAGGCCCCCGCCCGCCCCGCGGTCCGCTCCGCCGGGTTCCGTCAGCTTAGATAGGCACTGCGTCCCGAACTTGTAGCCGCAACACGCCCCTGTGAGGAGGCGCGGCGTTATTCCGCCTTGGCGTCGTCGGTCTTGGCCTTGCCCTTCGGCTTGGCGGCTTCGAGCGCCATGCGCTTGTTCTTGCCGCGCGGCTCTTCGTCGACTTCGACCTTCGGCTTGACGATCTTGATCGAACCGCCGGCCTTTTCCACCGCCTCTGTCGCCGACTTGGTGGCGCCGTAGACGACGAAGTCGACCTTCGCCTTGAGCTCACCGCCCCCGAGCAGCTTGACGCCGCCCTTGGCGCGACGCATCAGGCCGCCCTTGATCATGGCCGCAACGTCGACCGGCGACTTGATGTCGATCAGGCCGGCGTCGATGGCCGCCTGCACCTTGCCGAGATTGGTTTCATTGAGCTTGACCGCGAACGAGGTGTTGCGGAAGCCGCGCTTGGGCAGACGACGATGCAGCGGCATCTGGCCGCCTTCGAAGCCCTTGATGCGCACGCCGGAACGCGCGGTCTGGCCCTTGCCGCCGCGGCCGCCGGTCTTGCCCATGCCGGAGCCGATGCCGCGGCCGATGCGCATGCGGTTCTTGCGGGCGCCGGGATTGTCGGCGATCTGGTTGAGTTTCATGGCAGCGGTCCTACTTCTTGTCGTCGACGATGCGCACAAGATGGTTGAGCTTGCGGACCATGCCGTGCGTCTGCGGCGTGTCCGGCATCTCGCTCGTGCGGCCGACTTTGTTCAATTTGAGCCCGATCAGCGTCTCGCGCTGGTCGTGGTGACGACGCGCCGGGCTCGCAATCTGCTCGAGCTTGATCGTCTTCTTTGCGGGAGCCATGACGTTAGTCCTTAGTCAGCTGCGGGTTCGGCATCGGCGCCTTGGCGGCGCGACTGCAGCGTGGAAACCTTGAGGCTGCGGCGGGCGGCAACCGAACGCGGCGAATCCTGGTGCTTGAGCGCATGGAAGGTCGCGCGCACCACGTTGTACGGGTTCGACGAACCCAACGACTTGGCAACGACATCCTGAATGCCCAGCGTCTCGAACACGGCGCGCATCGGGCCGCCGGCGATGATGCCGGTACCGGCCGGCGCCGCGCGCAGGAACACCTTGCCGGCGCCGTGACGGCCCAGCACGTCGTGATGCAGCGTGCGGCCTTCGCGCAACGCGACGCGGGTCAGCGCACGCTTGGCAGCGTCGGTCGCCTTGCGGATGGCTTCCGGCACTTCGCGCGCCTTGCCGTGACCGTAACCGGCCCGGCCCTTTTGATCGCCGACGATGACGAGGGCTGCGAACGCGAAGC
>CAITEM010000137.1 GCA_903891395.1 uncultured Hyphomicrobiales bacterium
CCTTCACGAAGCCTTCGGCGTCGCCGATATTGTTGTAGACGCCGTCGAGCACGTCGATGCCGTGAATGCGCGCCGCAGCGATGACATTCATCAGCCAGCCGATCATCGGCCAGCGGCCCGGCACCTGCCGCGCCCGCGTGTCCTTGGCGATGTCGTTGGTGCCCAGGACGAAGCCGGCAAGCCGTGTTTCGGAATCACGCGCGCAGGCGGCAATCGACAGTACGTTGAACACCGCCTGCGGCGATTCGATCATCGCCCAGATTTTGGTTTTGTGGTCCGTGCCCAAATCGAGCAGGCGCTGGCCGATCGTCTCCAACTGGTCCGGCGAGGAAATCTTCGGCACCACAATGCCGTCCGGCGCCGCCTGCGCCGCCGCCGTCAGATCGTCGGAGAACCACGCTGTGTCGACGCCATTGGTGCGGATGAAAACCTCGCGCGGGCCGAAGCCGCCGGCCTTCACCGTGTCACAGACCTGCTGGCGGGCGCTCTCCTTGGCGTCCGGCGCCACGGAGTCTTCGAGGTCGAGGATCACGCCATCGGCGGGAAGGGTTTTGGCTTTTTCCAGGGCGCGGGCGTTGGAGCCCGGCATGTAAAGCACACTACGGCGCGGTCTGATGGTCATGCCGCAACTGTATCGGGCGGGCGAAAATGATCAAGCGGTGCAGCCGCCCGGACTCTAGTCAAACCGCGTCTTGGATTTAGTCACGTTCAGGCTTTCGGGCGTACCCGACATGCCCGGCTTGATGATCCGGTAAAGCTGGAAGCGATCGCCGTCGGCAACCAGCCGCAGCCGTGACGGATCGGGGTTGGGCGCATCGTCTTCGGTGAACAGGACGTAGAGATAATCGAACTTGGTCCAGTTCAGCCAGAATTGCGGCGTGCCGGGCAGCGGGTGCTCGGCGGCAACGATGAGCTGCGCCGTCTGCGGCGGCGTGCCGTCCTGGGCGTCGACGTAGTCCCTGAATTCCGGCTTGGCGTGCAGCACCTGCTTGCCGACAACGGTAAACAGCGTCGTCACCAACGCGCCTTTTTCAATGGCGGCGATGCAGGCGGCGTGCACCAGACCGAGGTCGCGCACGTCCTCGCCGAGCGAACGGTCGGCATAGGCGACGAAGACTTTCGAATTGGGCGCGATGCGGCGAACCGACGAACGGAATTGGCTCGTCGAATCCGAAAGCTGCGACCAGTTGTAATCGATCTCGATCAGCCGCCCGGCGATCAGCACACTCAGTACGACGAGAAATCCCCGCCGGACGAGGCGATGGCGCAAATGCAGATCGCCGCAGGCAAACAGCATAAAGGCGACGCCGATCGGCACGCGCTGATCCGTCATGTAAGTATCGAACATGATCCGCGGCAGCGCGAAGTAGATCGCTCCGCCGACGACGAGCAGCACGAAGACCAGCGGATGAAATCGAAGGATACGGTGGCGCACCGCCCAGACAATACCGGTCGCCATGATCGCAACCAGCGCAAAGGCCGCAATGTCGGAGTAATCGCTGATGACGTACATCAGCCCGTCGATCTTGCCGCGCTGTTCCCAATAGGTATTGGAAATCAGACCCATCGTCGGGCTGAGATAAAGAAGCGGCGCGGCGGCCAGGAAGGGAACACCGCTCAGCACAAAATCGGCAATGCGTTTGACGCCGAGCTCGCGCCGCCAGTCCCATAGCCGCAGAATTTCGAACGACAGCAGGCCGATGCCGTAAATACCGAGCGCCGAAAGATGGCAGAAGAACAGGGCGACCACCGACACGATCGACAGCAGATAGCGCAGCGGCCAGGCCCGGTCGCGCAGCGCGATCCAGCCCGCCAGCGCCCAGAGCGCGATGCCGATGCCGAACAGGTAGTTCATGAGACCGACGAGGAAGACGTAATTGTAGACCAGCGGGAAGGCGAACAACGGCAGCACCGTCCAGCGGCCGACCAGCGCGCGGTTCAGCGCCAGCGTGCCCGAAACGAGCAGGGCAAACATCGCGACAATGTAGGCCGAGCCGGCAGTGTAGATATTCATCACGCGCGCCAGAGACGGCACGATGAAATCCATCGTCAGGTTGGGAATGACCTGCCAGTTCAGCTCATAGAAGCTGGACGCCTGGGGATTGGCCTGAAGCGCGGCGATGATGTGCATGCGCGCGAGGTGGTTGACGTAGTCCGACAGTGGCGGCAGCGGATGCGTCCAGATCGGAATCGAGATCAGCAGCGTCAACGCCGCAAACAGGATACCGATCTGCGCTCCGGAAATTCCGGACGAGCGGAATCGCGGTACGGTGGCATTCGCGGGACTTGGCTTGTCTGGTGACAGCATGCGTGGCTGGGACTGTTCTGAGCGATTCCAGGTGAACAAGTAATGAATGGAGGCCGGTTCCCCTTATATGAGTCAGGCTTTAGAGATCATTTGCGGCTCCGGCATGACGCTTGCCTGGACGCCTTTGGCGTGAAATTGATCAGGTTGATCGGGAAACAAGAGCCATGACCTTCCCCCAACGCCTTCTTGAGGGCTACAACGCCTTCACCGCCGGACGCCTGCAAAACGAGCAGGCCCGCTATAACGAATTAGCGCAGCTCGGCCAGTCGCCGGAGGTGATGGTCGTCGGCTGCTGCGATTCGCGGGTCTCGCCGGAGGTCATTTTCGACGCACGGCCGGGCGAACTCTTCGTCGTCCGCAACGTGGCCAATATCATCCCGCCCTATTCGCCCGACGGCCAAGCCCATGGCGTCTCGGCGGCGCTTGAATTCGGCATCGGCGCGCTGCGCATCAAGCATATTGTCGTCTTGGGACATGCCCATTGCGGCGGCGTCAAAGCCTACGTGCACGACAGCGAGCCGCTGTCGCCCGGCGACTTCATCGGCAAATGGATGCAACTGATGGCGCCGGCCGCGCACAAGATCGGCCCCATAAGTGGCGGCGAGGATCACGCCGACTATCTGAAGCGGCTCGAGCAGGCCAACATCGCCAACAGCCTCGACAACCTGATGACCTTCCCGCTGCTCGCCAGGCTGATCGAAAAGGGCAAGGTCGCAACCCACGGCGCCTATTTCGGCGTCGCCACCGGCGATCTGTCGGTGATGGACACGACCGGCGTGTTCAAGCCGGTCAGGCGCGCGGGCGCATAAAAAACGCGGCCACAAGGACCGCGTTTTCCGTTTCAAATTTTTGCCGGCTTACGCCGCCTTGCGCTTGGCCTGAATCAGTTTGCGGTTGATCAGGCACTCGGCGATCTGGATGGCGTTGAGCGCCGCGCCCTTGCGCAGATTGTCGGAAACAACCCACATCTGCAGGCCGTTATCGACCGTCGGATCGGTGCGGATGCGGCTGATATAGGTCGCATCCTCGCCGACGCACTCGTACGGCGTGACGTAACCGCCCGGCTCGCGCTTGTCGATCACCAGGCAGCCAGGCGCGCTGCGCAGGATTTCCGTGGCTTCCTCGACGCTGATCGGATTTTCGAACTCGACGTCGACCGCTTCGGAATGACCGATGAACACCGGCACGCGCACGCAAGTGGCGGTCAGCTTGATTTTGGGATCAAGAATCTTC
>CAITEM010000138.1 GCA_903891395.1 uncultured Hyphomicrobiales bacterium
ACGCCGACCTTCGGCATTTGCCTCGGCCACCAGATGCTCGGCATCGCGGTCGGCGGCAAGACCATGAAGATGCATCAGGGCCACCACGGCGCCAATCATCCAGTCAAGGATCTCACGACCGGCAAGGTCGAGATCACGTCGATGAACCACGGCTTCGCGGTCGACAAGGAGTCGCTGCCGGCCAACGTCGAGCAAACCCATGTGTCGCTGTTCGACGGCTCGAACTGCGGTATCGCGCTCAAGGACAAGCCGGTGTTCTCGGTGCAGTACCACCCGGAAGCTTCCCCCGGCCCGCGCGACAGCCACTATCTGTTCACGCGCTTTGTCGACGCGATGCGGAAGAAGAAGAGCGCGTAAGCGCCTTCATGTGGCTGCGGTTGCAGGCGGCCTACGATTTACGGCTTGCTGAACAGCGCATAAAAAAGACAACGGTGCTCCGCGTCGCGTAAACGTGATTGCACCCATCGCCTTCCTGCAAGGCCGAGGGCTGGGGCGGGGATTTACGGCGGCGCTAGCGTAAGCCCGCGCGCGCCATTACAAGGCTGCCATGGACTGGATCAGCTTCTACGATTTCAAGCACTCGGTGATCTATGTGAATGAGCGTCATCGCGACGTTCATTACCGCAACATCGCGAAAGATATTCGCGGCTATGTGCCGCCGCATTCGGCCGACGTGCTCGACTATGGCTGCGGCGAAGCGACCTCGGCCGATCTGGTGGCGGCCGCGGCGTCACATCTGACACTGGTCGAGGCTGCACCCAACGTGCGCGCCGCGCTGACGGCGCGTTATGCCGGCAACGGCAAGATCACGGTCCTGACGCCGGACGAGGCAATGGCGAAGCCGCCGGGCTCGTTCGATCTCATCGTGATGCATTCGGTGGCGCAGTATCTCACCGGCGCCGAGCTGGACCGGCTGCTCGGCGAGTTTCATCGCCTGGTGAAGCCGGACGGGCTGGTGATCATCGGCGACATTGTGCCGCCGCAGATGGCTGCGCCCGCCGCTGCATTGTCGCTACTGCGCTTCGGCGCCGAGAACGGATTCTTCTGGGCGGCGGTCGGCGGCCTGATCCGGATTTTGCTGTCGGATTATTTCCGGCTCAAGAAAACCCACGGCCTGTCGCATTACACCGAGGCCGAGATGCTGGCGCATCTCACAGCCGCCGGTTACACCGCCAAACGCGCCGAACGCAACATCGGCCACAATCCGTGGCGCATGACGTCTCTGGCGCGCAAAGCCTAGTCCCAGCCGCCCGGCACGCGGCCGACCGGGTTGGCGACGCGGCCGTCGGCGCGCTTGAGCGCGGAAATGCGCTTCATCTCCTCATCGCTCAACTCGAAATCGAACACGTTGAAATTGTCGGCGATGCGCTGCGGGTTTGATGAGAACGGGATCGGCGCGACGTCCTGCTGCACCGACCAGCGCAGCGCGATCTGCGCCACGGAGCGGCCGCGTGCCTTGGCGATATCATTGAGCACCGGATCGTCGAACAGCCGGCCGCGCCCGAGCGGGCAATAGGCGATGAAGGCGAGCTTGTGCCGGCGCGCCGCCGCCAGCAACTTCGTCTGGTCGAGAAACGGATGATACTCGGCCTGCAACGCCACCAGCGGTTCGGGACACGCCGCAACCGCCTCGTCGAGCAGCCGCGTGGTGAAATTGGCAACGCCGATCATGCGTGCTTTGCCCTGCTGCTTGGCCTTGGCCAACGCCGGCATCGTGACTTTCATATCGATGTCGGGGCTCGGCCAGTGGATCAACAGCAAATCGATGTAGTCGAGCTTGAGCGCCGCCAGACTGGCGTCGACCGATTTGGCGAAATCGTCGGCCTTGAGATGTTCGTGCGACACTTTGGTGGTGAGGAAGATGTCCTCGCGGGGCAGGCCTGAGGCGCGCATGCCGTCGCCGACGGCGCCTTCGGTGCCGTATTTGCGGCCCGTATCGATGTGGCGATAGCCGGCCTTGAGCGCGGCGACCACGATGTCGGGGCTCATGCCGCCGGTCAGCGGCGAGGTGCCGAAGCCGACAATCGGAATGGCGTTGCCCTGCCGGGCGATCGGCAATGTCATCGGTGCGGTCATGGGATTTCCAGTGTGGCGGGACGAAGCGGACGTCGACTATAGCCGAAATTCACGGCGCGCGTCACAGGGTCAGAGGACGGGCGGCACTTCCACGCCGATGCCGTCTTCGGCGTCGATTTCAGAATTCAGTTCGGCGCCGACCAGCACCACGATGGCCGTCATCCACAGCCACATCATCAGGCCGATAGCGGCGCCGAGCGAACCGTAGGTTTTGTCGTAATCGGCGAAGCTCGCCAGATACCAGGACAGCACCGCCGACCCGGCAAGCCAGGCTAGCGCGGCAAACAGCGCGCCCGGACTGATCCAGCGCCAGCGCGCGTTGTCCAGATCGGGCCCGAAGCGATACAGCACCGCCAGCCCCAACAGGATCAGCACCAGCAGCGCCGGCCAGCGCAGCCACGCCACCGCCATGTCGCCGTACCGGCCGACATGCAGGTACGACATCAACACCGGCAGCACGACGATGGCGGCGATCGCGAGCAGCAGTCCGACAATGGCGCTGACGGTGAAAACCAGGGACACCGCGTTGAGCTTGATGAAGCCGCGGCGTTCCTTGACGCCGTAGCAGATGTTGAGGGCGTCGATCACAGCCTTGACGCCGGCATTGGCGCTCCACACCGCCAGCGCCAGACCAACGAAAAACGCCGCGCCGAGGTTTCCGGTGCCGCGCGTGACGATCCGCGTGACCTGATCGTCAACGATGGCGTAGGCGCTGGCAGGCATGAGCGTGGAAATTGCAGCAAGGTGACCGTTAATGGTCGAGGCCTTGGCGAACAGCGCGTAGCTCGACACCAGAGCGGTGATGGCCGGGAACAGGGCCAGCAGACCGTAAAAGACCACCCCGGCCGCCAGCGCCAACAAGCGGTCGTTGTCGATCTCCTCATAGGTGCGGACGAGGATATGCTTCCAGGCAGCCCAGCCGCGGCGGCGATGCCGGACCGGCACCGGCAGATGGATGCGCTTGCGCCCAAGCGCCGCGATGGTTGCAAAGCTGCCAATGACCGCTAATTGCGCCAGCCAAGCCGGTGCCTGAGCCCTTTCCGGGACCCGGCGCGCGCCCTTGTTGGTTCGGCCCCGCATCGACATAAGCAGACAACTGCGCCGGGCCATCTTAGTTTCGACAGACCTGTGGCAAGCGGTGGTGCCGCCCTTCCCACCTCCCTGATTCTGGTCTAGAGACCGCTCGCGCGGGGTTACCCCCCGCCCTGGGGGCCGAGGACGCGCGCAAGCGCGCCCTTTTTTTGTGTGATTTCCGGAGGCCGATGCCCAAACGCACCGACATCAAATCGATCCTGATCATAGGCGCCGGCCCGATCGTCATCGGTCAGGCCTGCGAATTCGATTATTCCGGCACGCAGGCGTGCAAGGCGCTCAAGGAAGAGGGTTACCGGGTCATCCTGGTGAACTCCAATCCGGCGACGATCATGACCGATCCGGATCTGGCGGATGCGACCTATATCGAGCCGATCACGCCCGAGATCGTCACCAAGATCATCGAGAAAGAGCGTCCCGACGCGCTGCTGCCGACCATGGGCGGCCAGACCGCGCTGAACTGCGCGCTATCGCTCAAGAAGATGGGCACGCTCGACAAGTACAACGTCAAGATGATCGGCGCGACCGCCGAGGCCATCGACAAGGCCGAGGACCGCGAGCTGTTCCGCAACGCCATGACCAAGATCGGTCTGGAGACGCCGCGCTCGCATCACGTCAAGACGCTGTCGCAGGCGCTGGACGCGCTCGACGACATCGGTCTGCCCGCCATCATCCGCCCCTCGTTCACGATGGGCGGCACCGGCGGCGGCATCGCCTACAACAAAGCGGAATTCATCGAGATCGTCGAAGGCGGCATCGACGCCTCGCCGACCGACGAAGTGCTGATCG
>CAITEM010000139.1 GCA_903891395.1 uncultured Hyphomicrobiales bacterium
CGTCTGCAATTGCCAGTCGGCCAAGCCTTCGCCGCCGACCGCGATCACCATCACCAATATCGCCAGGGCGTCGCGCAAGGTCAGGCCGGGCGCGGGATGATGCGCCGCCACGGCCATCGAAAAAGCCAGCGGAATGCTGACCAAAGCCTGCTTCTGCAACAGCCAGAACATCTGGCGACGGGCGTCGGTGCCCCAGCCTTTGATCAAGTCGGCATAACGCGGGTCGTCGGTGATCCTGGCGCTGCGGCTGGCGATATGAAGTCCAAGCCGGGCCGCCCAGATCGCGGCAAAGGCCGCGACGATGATTTGTCGCGGCTGCAAGCCGCCCAGCGCGACGGGTGCAAGTGCGCCGGCGATCCCGACCAGTCCGAGGCCGAAGGTCCAGACCGTATCGACCCAGCCGGAATTTCCGGTGCGCTGCTGGATCAGCCATGCAACCGTCATGATCCCCGACAACGAGGCAGAGATGATCACCAGTGAGATAAGGGCTTCAACGGCGGTCATCGGCGCTGTCCGTCAGATGCGAATGAAAGGCTGGATCATGCGGCCGAAAAAACCGGTAAACTGAAGCTCGCCTTGCATCGCCACCAGGCAAACGCACTCTTCGCCTTCGTCGATGACCGGGTTGTGCTCATGTTCCTGATCCGCGTCGTCGCAATCGCCGGCGGCATAGCGGCCGCTTTCATGAATGAAGGCGCCTTTCAGCACGCAGGTGAGTTCGGTGCCGGTGTGCTTGTGCGCCGGAATCTTTAAACCGGGCACCGCCTTGAGCATGAACACGCGGGTGTCGCCTTGCGGCACATTGACCGCGCGATAATGCAAACCCGGCGAAATCCAGCGCCACGGACCGAGGTCATAGCCGAGCAGTTTGTCCTGCTCGGCCCGCCAGACAATCTGCCGCGACGGCCGCACCGCTTTTGGTTCGACCGCAAGACCGGCAACGCGCTCAAGCGCGCGCGCCGACGCGCCTTCCGACATCGCGACCGCCTCGACCCGGTCGAGCAACTGCCCGCCGGCTTCCTCGAGCGCAGACACGAACTCATGACATTGCCCGCACATCGCCAGATGCGCGGCGACGACGAGGCTGCGGCCCTCGCCCAGGGTGCCGGCGGCGTAGTCGGCCAGCGTCGTATCTTTCGGATGATGTCGGCTCATGTCAGATCACCAAGCAATTCCCTGAGGCGGTTCATGGCCAGGCGTATCCTGGATTTCACCGTTCCAAGCGGCAGCGCAAGTTCGGTCGCGATATCGGCGTGCGGTTTGCCTTCGAAGAACGACAAGCGGACCACACACATTTGGTCTTCGGATAAATGTTCAAGGGCCGCATGCACGCGCTGCTCGCGTTCGCTCGCAAGCAGCAGGGCGTCGGGCGGGGCCGGCGGGTCGGCCTCTTCGGTCGCTTCGATATCGAGCAGTTTGCCGCGCTGCGCCCGCCGCGCGCCGTCGATGCGCAGATTGCGCGCGATCGTGAAGATCCAGGCCGCCGCGCCGGCGCGTGAGCGGTCGAACTGCGCCGCCTTGCGCCACACGGTCAGCAGCGCTTCCTGCGCCAACTCTTCGGCGCCGGCCGCCGGCGCACCGGCCCTCATCAAGAAGCCTTTGAGCCGCGGCGCGAAGTGATCGAACAGCGCGGCAAAAGCGGCGCAATCCTGCGATGCGGCAATCGCCTCGATCAGTTGGGCCAGTTCGGCCGGACTTTTTGCAGCTTTGAGGTCGGTTCGCATCGGCCTGTCGTGCAATGTATCCGCTCCTGGGAGCAGCCCAAACGGCACGCCCCCGAACCCGTATTTGTCCTGTCCAGCGACCGCTTGCATGCCAACTATACGGTCGCGCCGGCAAATTGGATCAGCGGTGATCCAAGCCCCGTTTCGCCCGTAATGAAAGGTAAATCGGCAACAGGCCGCAGAGGTCCCCGTGCAGAACTCGCCTTCCGAACGCTTGAAAATCGCGGTGGTAGGGACCGGTATTTCCGGCATGGCGACGGCCTGGCTGCTGTCGAAGCGTCATGAGGTGACGGTCTACGAACGCGCCGACCGGATCGGGGGGCATAGCAATACCGTCGACGCCGTAACGCAGCAGGGCCGCGTTCCGGTAGACACCGGTTTCATCGTTTATAACGAGCAGACCTACCCCAACCTCACCGCCCTGTTCGACCATCTCGACGTGCCGACGCAGGCCTCCGAGATGTCGTTTGCCGTATCGCTCGACAACGGCGCGCTGGAATATTCCGGCGGCAATCTCGACACCGTCTTTGCGCAGCGGCGCAACATTGTCAGCCCGCGCTTCTGGTCGATGCTGCGCGACCTGCGCCGTTTCTATCGCGACGCACCCGCCGATCTAAAGCGGCTCGGTCACAAGGCGACGCTTGGCGATTATCTCAAGATCGGCAATTACGGCGATGCTTTTCGCGACGACCATTTGCTGCCGATGGCGGCGGCGATCTGGTCGGCGCCCGCGCAAGCCATGCTCGACTACCCGGCCGCGGACTTCATCCGCTTTCACGACAACCATGGCCTGCTGAAGCTGACCGACCGGCCGGTCTGGCGCACCGTGCGCGGCGGCAGCCGCTCCTACGTATCGCGCTTGACGAAAACCTATGCCGACCGCATTCGGCTGAACCAGAACATCGTATCGATCCTGCGCGATGCCGACGGCGTCGACATCCACACCGCAGACGGCGACAGCCAGCGTTACGATCACGTCGTCATGGCGACGCATGCCGACCAGGCGCTGGCGCTGCTGCCGGACGCCGGCAGCCATGAGCGCGCGCTGTTGACCCGGTTCCGTTACAGCCGCAATCTCGCGGTATTGCATTGCGACGAGGGATTGATGCCGCAGCGGCGGGCGGTCTGGTCGAGCTGGAATTATATCGGCGAGCGCAACGGCGCCGACGCTTCGTGCACCGTTTCCTACTGGATGAACCGGCTGCAGAACATCGACTCCGACACGCCATTTTTCGTTACGCTGAATCCGGCGCGGCCGCCGCATGCCGGCACCATTTTCCATTCCGAAATGTACGAGCATCCGCTGATCGACGCGGCCGCCGTCGCCGCGCAGCGCCGGCTCTGGTCGTTGCAGGGCCGCAACCGCACTTGGTTCTGCGGCGCCTATTTCGGCGCGGGCTTCCACGAGGACGGATTGCAGTCCGGCCTCGCGGTCGCCGAGGCGCTTGGCGGCGTACGGCGGCCGTGGAACGTCGAGAACGAATCCGGCCGCATCCATGTCGACAGCGACCGCACGGCGCCCGCGGCGGAAACGGCGCCATGACCGCCTCCTGTCTCTACACAGGGACGGTCATGCACCGGCGCTTCAAACCGCGCGCGCACCGGCTGAGCTATCGCGTGTTCTGGACCCTGCTCGACCTCGACGAAATCCCGCTGCTCACGCGGTCGCTGCGCTGGTTTTCGCTGGAGCGCTTCAATCTGTTCGGCTTCTACAACGCGGATCACGGCGACGGCTCCGGCCGCCCGTTGCGGACGCAGATTGAGGCGCATCTCGCCGCGGCCGATATCGATCTTGAAGGCGGCAAGATCCGCCTGCTCTGCATGCCGCGCATTCTCGGCTTCGTGTTCAATCCGATCAGCGTCTACTACTGCTATCGGCAGGACGGCGCGCTGGCGGCGCTGCTGTACGAGGTTCACAACACCTTCGGCCAGCGCCACAGCTACCTCATTCCGGTCGAGGGCGGCGCCGATGAGCCGCTGGAACAGCGATGCCTGAAGGCGTTCTACGTTTCGCCGTTCATGGACATGGACATCGCCTATCGCTTCCGCGTGCAACTGCCGGCGGAGCGCATTGCGCTGGTCATCGAGGGCTCCGATGCCGCAGGCCCAGTCATCGTCGCCTCTCTTGCGGGCAATCGTGAAGCGCTGACCGACGCCGCTTTGCTGCGCGCGTTCGTTTCATTCCCATTGCTCACGCTGAAGGTCGTTGCCGGCATTAACTGGGAAGCGCTCAAGCTCTGGATCAAAGGCATGCGCCTGCGGCCCCGGCCGCCAGCGCCTGCAACAATCACCATCGTGCCGCCGAATGCCCTTCAATCCGCGACGACGTCTGGAACACACCATGTCTGATGTGCGAGCGGCCTCAGCGCAATCCGAACCGTGGGCACGCCCTGCCCGCGGCACGCGCTTCCTGGTTAGGCAATTGCAGCGCCTGTTGTTGCAGACCACCGTCGGCGACATCACCATCGTACTGCCGAACGGCCAATCGCTGCACCGGCAGGCGGCCACCGCCGGCCCCAGCGCCAAACTGGTGATCCGACGCTGGCGCACCGTCTGGCGCCTGATGGTGGGCGGCGAACTGGCCTTTGCCGACGCGTTTATAGACGGCGACTGGTGGACGCCGAACCTGCTGGCGGTGCTCGACTTCGGCGCCCGCAACGAAGCCAGTATGCAGCGCTCGATTTCCGGAACGGTTGTGCAACGTATGCTGTGCCGTCTGCAGCACTGGCGACGGCGCAACACCCGCCGTGGCAGCAAGCGGAATATCGCCGCGCATTACGATCTCGGCAATTCGTTCTACGAACGCTGGCTCGACCGCGGCATGCAATATTCATCGGCGCTGTTCTCGAAGACCGACCAGACGCTGGAAGCGGCGCAGGAAGCCAAGCTCGACCAGGTGGTCGAGTTGCTCGAAATTTCTGGCGGCGAGCGCGTGCTCGAGATCGGCTGCGGCTGGGGCGCGGTGATGGATCGCCTGCTGCCGCGCTGCGACGTCACCGGCATTACGCTGTCGGCAGAGCAACTCGCCTTCGCCCGGCAACGTGTGGGCGGTAAAGACCGTGCGGGCCGCGCCGAGGTGCGGCTGCAGGACTACCGTGACGTTTCGGAACGATACGACCGTATCGTATCGATCGAGATGATCGAAGCGGTCGGCGAACAGTTCTGGCCGGTCTATTTCCAGAAGCTGCGCCAGGCCTTGACCGACACCGGCACCGTCTTGCTGCAGGCCATCACCATCGCCGAGGAGCGGTTTGAGAAATACCGTCATCAGCCGGATTTCATCCAGCGCTACATTTTTCCCGGTGGCGTGCTGCCGACCGCCGACATCATCAAGCGCCATGCCGCCAACGCAGGATTGGAACTCGTCGTACATCAACCATTCGGCGAAAGCTACGGGCAGACGCTCGCCGTCTGGCGCGAGCGTTTCCTGGCAGCGTGGCCGGCGATCGAGCGGCTTGGCTTCGACGGCTCGTTCAAGCGGATGTGGGAATACTACCTGTGCTATTGTGAAGCCGGCTTCCGCAACGGCGCGATCGATGTCGGCTTTTACCAGTTGAAGCCGATTGTGGTGCCTGTATCGGCCGCTCGGGGCTAAGTCTTTTGAGCAGTGGCCCCGTGATCTGCCCCCTTTGAAGTGGTCCTCCCTGAGGTA
>CAITEM010000140.1 GCA_903891395.1 uncultured Hyphomicrobiales bacterium
GCAGCTACCCGCCCGGCGACATGGCGCTCGGCGAATTGCGCGGTCCGATGGCGGACGAAACGATCAGTTGGCTCAACCGCGTGGCGATGGGCCTGCCCACGGCCGCCGCGACCGTCGAAGAGGCCCATCGCAACCTGATGCTGACCAAGGCCATGGACCTGTCGGCCAAGCGCAAAGTTCCCGTCAAGCTGCCGCTCGACCCGGCCGACGCCTTGGCCGTGGCCTAGGCCGCGCCGGCCATCTTGTGTCTTTTCACATGGGATTAATCTGCATACATTCCCGCGGCTACCACTGTTAGGGACCGAATGCGCGCGCGCCGCGACTCCGCCATCCGCCTGCTCAAGACCATGTTGGTGGCGTCCGTCGTGCTGCCGCTTGGACTTTTCTCCTATGCGGCATGGAACAGCTACAACGGCGCTTTTGCGCATGCCGACGAACAGTTGTCGACCACGCTCGACATCATGTCCGAGCAGGCCAACAAGGTGTTCCAGTCGGTCGATCTGAGTTTCGCCAGCGTCGCCGCCATCGTCGGCACCATGTCCGACGTCGAGATCAAGGCGTCCGAACAAGCCCTGCATCTGAAGCTGCACGAGCTCGACACGGCGCTGAACACCGTCGACGCCCTCGCCCTCATCGATAAAGACGGCAAGGCGCTGGTGTCGTCGTCGGTGTTTCCGGTGCCCGCCGAACTCGCCGTCCCCGACCGTGACTACTTCCTGGCGCAGGTCGAGCGCGACGCCGGCACCTTTATCGGCGCGGTCGTCAAACCGCTGGTCCGGCCGGACCCGCTGTTTGCCGTGACCCGGCGCCGCGCGCTGCGGGACGGCGCGTTTGACGGCGTCACGGTGATCTTCGTGGTGCCCAAAATATTTTCGGAATTTTACCAGCGGCTGGGCCACGACACCGGCAACAGCTATTCGCTGATAAAAAGCGACGGCGCCATTCTCGCCCGCTATCCTGCGCTAGCGGACAACGTCAACCGGTTCGCCCGCAACAGCGGCTTCATGCGCGATATCGCCGCGCATCCCGAAGGCGGCATCGTCAATACGGTGTCGGTGGACGGCAACGAACGGCGCATCGGCTTTCGCAAACTCGGCTATACCGATCTCTACGTCTCGGACGGCATTCAAACCAGCGTCATCCGGTCGGAATGGCTGCAAGCCATATCGATGCATCTGATCTTCGGCATTCCGGCAACTTTATTGCTGATCACACTGACGCTGCTGACGATGCGGCGCACGCAGGATTTCTACGCCGAGGCCGAACGCCGCGATTTGGCCGAGCAGGCGCTCCGCCAGGCGCAGAAGATGGAAGCGGTCGGCCAGTTGACCGGCGGCGTCGCCCACGACTTCAACAACCTGCTGACCATCATCATCGGCAATCTCGGCATCGCCAAACGCGGCGTGGTCGAGGCGCGCGCCGAGCGCGCGCTCAACAACGCGCTGACCGGCGCGCAACGCGCCGCGCAATTGACGCAGCGCCTCTTGGCATTCTCGCGCCGCCAACCGCTCAATCCCCGCGCGCTCGACACCAATAAACTGATCACCGGCATGTCCGACCTGCTGACGCGGTCGCTCGGCGAAACCGTGCAGCTCGAGACCATCGGCGGCGCCGGCGTCTGGAACATCGAAGTCGATTCATCCGAAATGGAATCGACGCTGCTCAATCTGGCTTTGAACGCACGCGACGCCATGCCGGACGGCGGCAAGCTCACGATCGAGACCAGCAACGCCTATCTTGACGATCAATATTGCCGCGAACACGCCGGCCTGAAGCCCGGACAATATGTACTGATCGCCGTGACCGACAGCGGATCGGGCATGTCTGCGGAAACCATCGAGAAGGCGTTCGAGCCTTTCTACACGACCAAGGAAGCCGGCAAGGGCACCGGCCTCGGCTTGAGCCAGGTCTACGGCTTCATGAAGCAGTCGGGTGGCCACGTTAAAATCTACAGCGAGATCGGCGAAGGCACGACGATCAAGCTTTATCTGCCGCGCCACGACGGCGACGACGCCATCACGCAGCCGGAGGAGGATAGCGGCGCTCATCGCGGCAATGGCGAAACCATTCTGGTCGTCGAGGACGACGACGGCGTTCGCGAATATGCCTCCGAGATTCTCCGCGACCTGAACTACAAGATCCTCGAAGCCCGGGACTCGGCCAGCGCCATGCGGCTGGTGGACGCCGACATGCCGTTCGATCTGTTGCTGACAGACGTGGTGCTGCCCGGCAAGAACGGCCGCGAGCTGGCGACCGACATCGAAAATCGCCGGCCCGGCCTCAGGGTTATTTTCATGACCGGTTACTCGCGCAACGCCATCGTGCATCACGGGCGTCTCGACCGCGGCACCGAACTGATCACCAAGCCGTTGATCGAAGGCGTGGTGGCGCGCAAAATCCGCCAGGTGCTCGACGCGCCGGCGAACCCTTTACCGCCCAAACCGAGCGAGTAAGACAATGTCAAAAATGACGCGCGCGTGGCTCGGCCTGCCGCTGTGCCTGGCGATGCTGTCCGGCGCGGCCACCGCCGCCGAAGATGCAGGGCGCTATCCGTCGAAGCCGATCCACATCGTCGTGCCCTTCGCGCCGGGCGGCGCGTCCGATTTCGCCATCCGGCTGATTCAGCCCGGGCTGCAGCAGGCGCTCGGCCAGACCCTCGTCATCGACAACCGCAGCGGCGCCGCCGGCAATGTCGGCATGGAAACCGCCGCGCGCTCGACGCCCGACGGCTACACGCTGTTTCTGGGCAATATCGGCACCATCTCGATCAATCCGCACTTTTTCCCGGACCTGACCGTGGTGCCGCAACGCGACTTCATCCCGATTTCGATTGCGTCGGAAACCCCCGGCATCGTCGTCGCCAGCACCAAATTTGCGCCGAACTCGCTGCAGGAGCTGATCGCTTACGCCAAGGCGCACCCCGGCAAGATCAATTACGCCGCGGCCGGCATCAGCACGCTCAACACGCTGGCGATGGAGCAATTCCGGCGGCGGCAAGGCCTCGACATGACGCAGGTGCCTTACAAAGGCGGCGCCGGCCCAGCGATCATCGATCTGATTGGCGGCAATGTCGACGTCATGTTCGTGACGCTGTCCTCGGCCGCGGAATTCGTCAAAGCCGGCAAGCTCAAGGCCCTGGCCGTGACCACGCGCGAGCGCGTCGAATCCTTGCCGGACGTGCCGACGGTGGTCGAACTCGGCTTTCCGGACGACGTCAGTTCGTCCTGGCAGGGCCTGTTCGCGGTGGCCGGGACGCCGCAGCCGATTGTCGCCAAGCTGCACGCGGCCGTCGTCAAGGCGATGGCCGATCCGGACGTGCGCAAGCACATGATCGGCGCCAGCATGCTGCCGACCTCGAGCCCGACGCCGGACAGCTTCAAGGAATTCGTCGCCGCCGACAGCGCGAAATGGAAAGCGGTGGTCCAGCAGATGGGCAGCCCCAAGGCGGAGTAATCACCCGCCTCGCCTATTCGGCGGCGGGCTTGCCGCCGTTGGTCGCGGCGAGCCACAGGCTCATCACCACCACCCGGGCAAAACCGATCGAGCCCGCGACGAGGATCGCAAAGATCGGATCGCCGGCCCACATCAGCAAGGCCGCGCCCGCCAAGACGACCGCGACCAGATTGAGCGCGAACAATCCCTTCTGACGGCCGGCCAAGGTCGCGATATCGATCAGCGGCAAGGCCGCGGCGATACCGGCCTGGAACAGCGCCACCACCGGCAAGACGGCCAGCGCCATGTGCCAGCTCGGCGCCAATTCGAGGCTGTTGAGCGTCAATCCGCCGAGCGAGATCAAACCGAACACGACGATGGCAATGGCCGCCGGCAATAGGAAGGTTCCGCGCGACATCCACGGCGTGCCTTGGCGCTTGCGGTCGGCGATTTCCTTCATCAGAACCGGACCCATGGACGCCGAGGTCAGGTTGGTCGGCACGTCGAGCAGGCGAAACAGCAGCGCCAGCGTTCCGGCCAGAATGCCGTTCGGCAGCGCCGGCAGAAAGAACAGCGGCGTGGTCGCAAACAGAAAGGCGGAGGCCGCCGCCGTCAGATTCAGCGTCGGCAGGCCGAGATTGACCGAAGCCAACGCGCTGATCTTCCGCATCCGCGCCGACCGCAACAATACCGCACGAAATGCCTGGCGTTCGCTGAAGCAAACGCAGGATGCGGCGATCAACTGGCCCAGGAAATCGGACAGCACAAAGGCCAAAAACGGGTTGTGTCCCTGGTAGATCAGATAGACCAGAATGGCCGGCTGGCCGATGGCGTGCGGCAGCAGCGCTTTCACGGCGCGATCATAGCGACCGTGGCGCGTCGCCAGCGTGAGGCCCAACCGCAACCAGGCACGCGCAAACAGCGCGCCGACGAACGACAGCGTGACGTAGCTCACGAACAGATGCTGCAGCGTGATCGCGACCGCGAAAGTCGCCGCCACGGCGAAGCAGGCGGTCAGCAGACAGAGATGGACGGCGTCGGCGCATTTGCGCTCATCGTCGGCGGCGACCACCAGCAATTCGTAGCGGCCGAACACCGCGAGCGCGGCGAGATTCACGGCCGCGAGGTAGAGGCCGAGATTGGCGAATATCTGGACCGGGCAAATCCACAACGCGACAACGAGCCCGACGGCGGACAAGACTCGGATGGACATCAGATTGAGCGCGAGTTTGGCGATCCGGCGCAAGAGGCCGGCGGCGCGGCTTGGCACATGGATTTCCAGCGCCGGCTGATGCCAGGCCGCAGGCGCGAAGTGTGCGGGAAATCCCATGATCGATCCGGCGGCATGCCCCGACTCTGCGGGGCATTTCCGCCGTTCGATCAAGCGTCAACATGGTTAACGTTTCGTTAACGCCGCGACATGCGCGGCGCGCACCGGTAATCCCGTAACGCTTGGGCGTGAAATTGCGGCTTATTTCGCTGCGGGCGCGACAGCGGCCGACTGGTTGCTGCGCTTGATGGCCTCGGCGACGAAGCCCGAGGCCTTCATCTCTTCGATGAACGTCTTGAGGTAGGTTGCGCCGGCGAGACGGCCCTTGGGCGTCCCCATGGCCTGTTTGATCTCCATGAAATGCTCTTCCATGACGCGCATGTCCGGGTTGGTCGCTGCATAGGCGACCAGCGGCTGCTTCACGCCGGCCGCGACGTCGAGCTTGTCCTTGAGGAACATGTCTATCATGGCCTTGCCGCCGCCGACCGAGGCGCGGACGATGGTGGCGTTCTTGATGGTGCGCGTCAGGTAGAGGTCGTAGGCGGAGCCGACGCCAACGGCGATGCGGATGCCGGCCTTGTCGACATCGGCGACCGTCTTCAATGGCGAATCTTTATGCACCATGTAGTTGCCTTCGATGATGACGTAAGGCGGCGAGAACTCGATCTCCGCCGCACGCACCGGCTCGATGGCGACAAAGGCGATGTCCCAGGCGCCGGTCTTGACCGCTTCGAACACCTTGCCGGCGGCGTTGTAGGGCACCAGTTCGACCGGCACGTTCAGCTTTTTTCCCAGTTCGCGCGCCAGATCGGGCGTGATGCCTTTCGGCTTGCCGTCGTCGCCGGTCTGCGCCAGCACGCTGTTGCCAAGATTGATGGCGGCGCGAAGTTTGCCGCCGGGAGCGAGATCTTTCAGAACATCGGGCGACATTGCGCCTCCACTTTGAGCAAAAACTGGAATGGTCGCGGCCAGAAGCATGGACGCAGCGGCGAGAAGCGTATGCGTGCTGATCATCTTGGCGTTTTCCCCATCGGTTATTTTTATCGACGGCGGCTTATGCCGCCGTTCTTGAGTCTAGCGTGCCCCCAGCGGTTTGATCGACAATTCGGCGGCAAGCTTATCGAGTTGGGTCAGCAGTTCGGGCGGCAACGCCAGGCCGTTGGCGGTGCGGTCGGCGATGCGCTTGGCGCGCGCGTCGCCCGGCAGGCGCACCGCTTCGTGACCCGGCAGCGATTTGGAATTGCGCAGGCTGCGGATGTGGCGATCGACCTCGGCCTTGAAGACCTCGAGCTTCTGGAAGCGGCTGGGGTCGAGCGCCAGCACGAACTGCCCGGTATTGGTCGGCTTGGTCGCGTCGGCGTTGAAGTCGACGCAATCGCGGCCGAACGGCGCGCCGTTCAGCGTGCCGGCGAGCAGGCCGAACATCAGCGCCAGCCCCGCGCCTTTGTAGCCGGCCATCGGCAACAGCAGCGCATTGGCACTCTTGTTCGGATCGGTGATGGCTTCGCCGGTTTTCGGATCGATCATCCAGTCGTCGTGCAGCGGCTGGTTGAGCATCTTGTGATTCTTGATGGTGCCGTAGGACACGATCGAGGTCGCGATATCCAAAACCAGCGGCGGCTCTTCGCCGGCAGGAATGGCCATCGCCAGCGGATTGGTGCCGAGCAGCGGCTCGGCGCCGCCGGCCAGCGGCATGTGGTTGGCATTGGCCACCGCAGAGTAGATGCCGATCATGTCGTGCTTGAGCGGCAAGGCGGCATAGACGCCGGCGGCGCCGGCATGGCCGGACATATTGCAGCCGACCCAGGCGACGCCGTTTTCCTTGGCCATCTCGATGGCCAGTTCGGCGCATTTCGACACGACCAGGTGGCCCATGCCGTTATCGCCTTCGACCAAAGCGGTCGCCGGTGCGGTGCGGTTGACCTTGATGTTCGGCCGCGGATTGGTCGAGCCGATCTGCAGACGCTGGATGTATTGCGGCAGGCGGAAGACGCCGTGCGCGTCGGCACCGATCAGGTCCGCCTCCAGCATCAACTCGGCGATCTTGGCAGCGTCCGGCGCAGGCACGCCGGCTTTCACCATCGCGTCGTCGATGAAACTCTTGACCTTGGCCGCCGGCGTGCGGGCGATTTTGGTTTGAACGTTCATGTCGGCATTCCCGCCAGGAATTTCTCGAAGTTGCCCTGCAGGATCGCGGACTTATCCGCATCTGAGATCTTCAATCCGCGAACGTGCTTGACGCAATCCATCATACCCATGTCGTAGGGATAGTCGCTGCCAAGCATGACCTTATCAATGCCGACAAGTCCGATCATGGCTTCGAGCGTCTCATCGTTGTGCAGGATGGTGTCGTAAATGAAACGCTTGGCGATGCCCTTGGGCTGCGTCTTGACGTTGACCTTGGTCTCGCCGCGCACCGCCCAACCATGCTCCCAGCGCGCCGCCTGATAGGGCGTGAAGCCGCCGCCATGCGCCAGCATGACCTTGAGCTTGGGATGACGGTCCATGACGCCGCCGAAAATCAGCGAGGCGGCGGCGATGGTGGTGTCGAGCGGATTGCCGATCAAATTGGCGAGATAATAGGACTTCAGCCGGTCGGCGCCGGCGACGTTGTTCGGGTGCACGAACATGAAGGCGCCGAGTTCGGCGGCGGTGGCCCAGAGCGGCTCGAACATCGGA
>CAITEM010000141.1 GCA_903891395.1 uncultured Hyphomicrobiales bacterium
ATTTCGGCGACCTCGCGCAAACGCGACAAGCTCGCAGCGCAGCTTACCTGGCTTGCCAACCGCCAGATCCTCAATCTGCCGGAAGACCGCCGCCACGGCCGCTTCACACCGCGCAACCCGATCGCCCGCCTGATCCTGCCGAACGGCACCAACGTCACCTGCCGCGTGATCGACGTGTCAGCGTCCGGCGCCGCGGTTTCGATCGCCCCCGATCTGCGGCCCGCGGTCGGCGCGGCGGTGACCATCGGCAAGACCACGGGCCGTGTGGTGCGCCACATCGAGGATGGCTTCGCCATCGAATTCACCCGCCTCCAGCACACCGATTCCATCGAAGACAACGTCACCGGCGAGTAGCGTCAGCGCCCGGTAAACCGAACGCGTAAACTTGCGCGCGTTCGCAACGGCCATTTCGTGCCCTTTGCCGCCGATCCGGCGGTAGCCGGATAGCTAAAATCCAAAACGATCAGCGTAAACGCGCGGCGCGAAACCGCGCGCGAAGCCATTCAAACCGCGCTTAAGTGTATTAACGTATAAAATTTTATACAAATACGAGTATCTAAGGTTCTATGCGAATTAGATTTCAAATTATACAGTATTAGCCTTTCGCTTTAGCCTAGTTCGTCTCAAATACACTAGCTAGACTTATCCGCCCCGCAAAATCTTTCTGTGAATTGTGGTCCCAACGAAGGGGACTGCACATGGGACGGCTTTTCAAAGAAGTACTGGGGACGACTGCTGCACTGATCTTCGCCGTTACTGCCGTTATGACCGTAGGTACCGGCACGGCCTACTCCACCGACCGCACGGGCTCGCTCGGCCCGTCGAATGCACCGCCGGCGTACATCGCCGTCGGCGAACCAACCCGCGCCCCGATCGGCTGGGTCGAGTTCTGTGTCCGTTACAAGGGCGAATGCAATACCAAGGTAACGGCCGCCCGCGACGTCGTGCTGACGCCGAAGGCCTGGGACGACATGGTCAAGGTCAACAATTGGGCCAACGACAACATCCAGCCGGTGACCGACCTCGAACATTGGGGTGTGGTCGATCAGTGGGACTATCCCGACGACGGCAAGGGCGACTGTGAAGATTACGTACTGCTCAAGCGCCGCATGCTGATGCAGGCCGGTTGGCCGCGCGAGGCTCTGCTCATCACCGTGGTCCGCGACAAGCACGGCGACGGCCACGCCATTCTCACGGTCAAGACCGACCGCGGTGAATTCATTCTCGACAACCAGGAGTCCGAAATCCTGGCCTGGAACAAGACTGGCTACAAATTCGTGAAGCGTCAGTCGCAGTCCGACCAGAACGCCTGGGTCTCACTCGGCGAACCCCGCGGCCCGGCAACGGTGTCGGCACGCTGAAAATGAAAACACATACGCATGATCCCGAAAGGTCATGCGCCAACTGAAAGAGTAATTCGCGCTCCCGGTCACGTCCCCACCCCTCCCGTCCCCAGACCGGGCTCGCGAGCGGCCAGCCTCCCCCAAGGCTGGCCGCACCTGTTTTAGGGGACGCGCGCGCGGCTCAACGAATCCGGTAGAGCGCGTGTTTCCGGTTGGTGGTGAAAGGACGCACTTCACCAGGCCAGCGTCCGGCCTCGACGGCCTTGGCCCATTCGGGGCTCACCAGAACCTGCGGACCGTCGATCTCATAGAGCGCGCTATGTCGCGGGCTTTCGGGAGCGACCCGCTTCTCAGCGCCGCCGATGCTCACCGTGAACGGCTCACCCTCGATGCGCGTGACTGAATGCACGCCTGGCACCTTCAGGAGGTTGGGCACGTGCTCGGTATCGTAGACTTCGTGGAAAAGCGCCTCCTTGTCGGGCGCCACATCCATACTGGAGACGAACAGATATTTGGAATTGATTGGCATCGAACCCTTCTTGTCTGGCTGCGGTTACGGTACGTGGCGGCACATCACAGCGGCCTAGCCGATCTTCTTCAAGCCCTTGGCATATTGCTTCGAGCGCGTGACATAGACCGCGGCGCCGCGCGCGATCATGGCCGTGAGCTTGTCGTCGATGGTGCGGATGGCGCGCGCCGGCGAACCGACAATCAACGAATTGTCGGGAAAGGTCTTGCCTTCGGTCACCACCGCGCCGGCGCCGACCAGACAATTTTTCCCGATCTTGGAGCC
>CAITEM010000142.1 GCA_903891395.1 uncultured Hyphomicrobiales bacterium
GATCTCCATGAGTTGTTCCGATCGCATCGCGTACTCATGTGCGGGCGTCAGCATCCGCCACAGAAAAGTACCGATCAAATAGATGGATAGAACCCAAGCCACGGTCGCAGAGGGGGCGGCTTTCGGTGACGTCGTTTGTTCATTGCTCATGCAGTTTGCGTCCTGGCTATTTTTCGTTTGCGTGAGGGTTGCGTACGACCAGCACCGAGCACTTGGCGTAGCGCACGACGTGGCCGGCATTTGAGCCGAGAAAATAAGTGCGCATGGCTGGACGGTGCGAGCTCATGACGATGAGATCGGCGTTGATGGCCTTCGCCTGCTCGAGCACCTCGTGATAGATGCCGCCCTGCCGCACCGTCCATGACACATGGGTTGCGTCGAGACCGCATTCTTTGGCGATAATGGCGAGCGCTTCTTCCGACGACTTGCGCTGCTGCACGTCGAAATCCGGCGGCACATATTCCGCCAGCATCACCGGCGTCATCGGTAGCACGTTGACCAGGCGCACGGTGCCGCCCGACGTTTTCGCCATCGACACGGCGGTAGCGATGGCCGGCTTGGCCAAATCCGTATCCGCCAGGTCGACCGGGACCAGGATCTGTTTGTACATGACAGCGCCCCCTCGTTGCGGTTCGAGGCGCCGATCATGGCATGTTTCGTGCGGTGAGGAGAGGGGCGCTAGTTGGGCGCGGCTTCCAGCGACTTCGGCGAGACGAACCGCTCCAGCCGGCCGGACTGCGGATGCAGCTTGCTCCAGTCGTCGAATGCGAAGTCGATGACAACCAGCCCCGCGGTCGGCAGCTTCTCCCGCAGCCGCTCGCGCGCGTCGATGTCACCGGAAGCGATCAACATCAAGGCGACCTCGTGCAATCCCGGATTATGCGCCACCACCATCAGGGTATGGGCTGCGGCCGGGGCTTCCTTGATGACGCCGAAAATCGCGTGCGGCGTCGCCTCGTAAAGCGGGTCGGCGGTGGTGGCGCCGGGTGCCGGGCGGAATGCCGCGGCGGTGAATTTCCAGGTTTCCTGGGTGCGCGCCGCCGGCGATATCACCACCCGGTCGGGGACCAGCGCGTGGCTCTTCATATACGCGCCGATTTTACCGGCATCCTTGCGGCCACGCTCGATCAGGACACGAGCGCGGTCTTCCAGACCCGATTCGGAGGGCTCGGCCTTGGCGTGACGGAACAGGATGAGGCGGCGCATGCTGCGTTATAAGGTGTCCGGCGGCGCCGTGGCCAGCGCGGCGTAAATTAGCTAACAGGAAGTCATGAGCGACACCGATCCAACGGTTCCGGGATGGTATGAGGCGACGCGGGTGGCAAGCCCGGATCGGCCCCGGCTCAATTTCGACCTCGACGTCGATGTCTGCGTGGTCGGCGCCGGACTGGCCGGGCTGACGGCGGCCCGTGAGATCGCCTTGCGCGGCTGGTCGGTGGCGGTGCTCGAGGCGGATCGCGTCGGTTGGGCGGCGTCGGGACGCAATACCGGTTTCGTACTGCCGGGTTTCGGCGCGGGCATCGACGATATCGTCGAGCGCGTCGGGCTCGATCACGCCAAGCAACTATGGGCGTTGTCCGAACAAGGCCTCGATTATGTCCAGCGCACGATTGCCGACAACGCACTCGCTGGCGTCGATCCGACGCCCGGCTGGCTGCATGTTTCCAAGACCGACAACGCCGGCGAACTTGCCAGTTTAGTCGAGCGCTTGCGCTGGATCGGCGCCGATGTCGAAACCTGGCCGAAAGAACGCGTGCGCGAGGTGTTGCCGAACCCGCGCTACTTCGACGCGGTCCATTATCGCAGCGCGTTTCATATCCACCCTTTGAATTACGCGCTCGGACTTGCCGCGCTCGCGGAGAGGGCTGGTGCGCGTATCTTCGAAGGCACGCCCGCGGTAACACTTGATGCCGCCGGCGTGCGCAAGCGTATCGGCACGCCGAACGGAATGGTGCGCGCAGGGCACGTCGTTCTCGCCGGCAATTTTCATCTCGGCGCGCTGATGCCGCGGCTCGCGGCGACGCTATTGCCGGTGTCGACTTATGTGATGGTGACGGAACCGATCGCGGGTCTTGCCGATGGGGTGCGTTATCGCGGCGCGGTCAGCGACACCAATCGCGCGGACAATCACTATCGTATCGTCGGCGGAGATCGCTTGCAGTGGTCGGGACGCATGCGCGCTTGGCAGGCCGCGCCCGGCTGGATCGGGCGTGGTCTCGCCGCCGATATCCGGCGGAATTTTCCCGCGCTCGGCAAGATCGAGATCGCGCATCTGTGGCGCGGCACGCTCGGCCGCACCATCCATCGCATGCCGCAGGTCGGCGAGATCGAACGCGGGGTGTGGTTGGCGAGCGGATTCGGCGGCCACGGGCTCAATACGTCGGCGATGGGCGGCGAACTGGTGGCGCGCGGTCTGGTCGATAACGATCAAAGCTGGCGGTTGTTTGCGCCGTACGAATTGGTCTGGGCCGGCGGCCGGCTGGGCAGCGTTCTGGCGCAAGGCATCTATTGGGGATCGCGGCCGATTGAGCGCGTGGAGCACGGCTTGGCGCGTTATCGCGAGCGGGCGCGCAACCGCCGTCAGCAGCGTTTGGCCCTCAAGGCGCTCGCCAAGCAGCCATCGGCCCCGCCGCCGGATAGTCCCTCTTCAGAACCCGATCATACTGCCGCGGAATAACGCTCGAATTTCATCGCCCTTAAGCGTTGCGACCCACACGTTCGTCGAATACGAACGGCTTGTAGGGTGCCGCCAATTCGCCGCTAGTCGTCACGTACGGGAAATGCGATCGGGTACAATTGGGGATGGTCGCAACCTATTCGTTTGACATGAAGCCTCTGTGGTAGTTGAAAGCCACCTGACCCCCATCTCCGGCTGAGACCTTCAATCCATGCGTCGTATATTTCCTTTAGCCGCGGCGTTTTTGCTCGCGGGCTGTGCCGGTTCGTCGATTGGCAGTCTGACCGGAGGCTCGGCATCGACATCACCGCGGCCGAAATCCATCGTCGTCACCGACTTTCAGTTCAGCCCCGATGTCAGCGCGGTCGATCGCGGCTACACCACCCGGCTCGAACGCAAGATCGGCGGCTTTCCGACCTTCGAACGCAAACCGCGCACCCTCGAGCGCGTCAACGAGGAGATCGTGGCTAGCACGGTCGCGACGCTTCGTGCCGCGGGCTTCGAGGCGCAGCCGGGTGGACCGGATGGCGTGGCCAGCGACGGCTCGGTGATTGTGACGGCGTCTTTACGCGCGACCGAGCCGGTGGCGGTTACTAATAAGCCGAAGCTGGTCAGCGACCAGGTCGGCTTCGGCACCGGAAAGACCAACGTTGTCGCTGATGTGAAGGTGCTGTCGAGCGGCAAACGGCAGTTGACGGCCTTCGATGCCGACAGCGGTGGCGCGCGCGGCGCGGCCGGTAACGCCAAGCAGGCGTCGGCGCAGAACGCGGTGATCGCCTCGGTTCTGGCCGAGCAGAACGCGGCGCCGGAAAAGCTGTCGCCCGACGTGGAAGCTCAGGCGCGCCGGCTCGGCCGCTCCGTTGCCGAGAAGGTTCTCGCTTTCGGCAAGGAGCAAGGCTGGCTCGAGGGCGCGCCGGTCGTGGAAACTCCGCCGGCGGAAGAGAAGCCTGCGAAATTGCCCGCGGCCAAACCGCCGAAGCCGGCCGCTAAAAAGCCGGCGGCACCCGCGGTGCCTGCAGCTCCGGCTGCCGACGACGCCGAACCGCCAAAAGAATAAGATTTAGCGTCCCTCGCGCCGGGCCATAAAAGCCAACCGTTCGAACAGGTGGACGTCCTGCTCGTTTTTCAGCAGCGCGCCGTGCAGCGGCGGAATGAGTTTTTTCGGATCCCGCTCGCGCAGGGTCTCCGGGCCGATGTCTTCGACCATCAGCAATTTCAGCCAATCCAGCAGCTCCGACGTAGACGGCTTCTTCTTGATGCCGGGCACGTCGCGGATTTCGTAAAATAGTTTCAGAGCCTCCGCGACCAGCCGCTGTTTGATGCCTGGAAAATGGACGTCGACGATCGCCGACATGGTGTCGGCGTCGGGGAAGCGGATGTAGTGGAAGAAACAACGGCGCAGGAATGCGTCCGGCAATTCCTTCTCATTATTCGACGTAATAATGACGATTGGCCGGCGGCGCGCCTTCACGGTCTCGCCGGTCTCGTAGACGAAGAATTCCATGCGATCGAGTTCAAGTAATAAATCGTTAGGAAACTCGATGTCGGCCTTGTCGATCTCGTCGATCAGCAGCACCGGACGCTCGTCGGCGACGAAGGCGTCCCACATTTTGCCGCGCTTGATGTAGTTGCGGATGTCTTTGACGCGCTCGTCGCCGAGCTGGCTGTCGCGCAACCGCGACACCGCGTCGTATTCGTAGAGGCCCTGCATGGCCTTGGTTGTTGATTTGACGTGCCATTCCAGCAACGGCGCGCCGAGACTTTTTGCAATTTCCAGCGCCAATACGGTTTTGCCGGTGCCGGGCTCGCCTTTGATCAGCAACGGCCGTTCGAGGGCGATGGCGGCATTGACCGCGATCTTCAGGTCGTCCGTAGCAACGTAGGCGTCGGTGCCTTCAAAACGCATTGGGCTGCTCTTTCGTACGCGATCGTTCGTGATTGCGGTGATCTGCCCCCTTTGAAGTGGTCCTCCCTGAAGTATAATTTTGACAGAGGAGGATACGGAGATGGGCAGGAAGAGGCATGCGGCGGAAGAGATCGTTGCGAAGCTTCGGC
>CAITEM010000143.1 GCA_903891395.1 uncultured Hyphomicrobiales bacterium
CCATGCGCGCCGTCTGATCGAAGAACTGCGGGCGCAAATCTTACCCGACGGCGGCCATATCAGCCGCAATCCCGGCGCGCTGATCGAACTGCTGGCCGACCTGCTGCCACTGCGCCAATTGTTCTCCGCGCGCGACCTACAACCGCCGGCCGCGCTGAACAACGCCATCGACCGCATGATGCCGATGCTGCGCTTCTTCCGCCATGCCGACGGCAACTTCGCGCAATTCAACGGCATGGGGCCGACCGCGGTCGATCTGCTGGCCACGGTTCTTGCCTATGACGACGCCCGCGGCTCGCCGCTCTCGAACGCGCCGCATTCCGGCTACCAGCGCATCGATGCCGGCAACACCGCGATGCTGATGGACACCGGGCGGCCGCCGCCGATCGCGCTCAGTCAGGAAGCGCACGCGGGGTGCCTGTCGTTCGAACTGTCGTGGAAACAGCACCGGCTGGTGATCAATTGCGGCCTGCCCGCCGTCAACCGCGAAACCTGGCGTCAGGTGGCGCGCGCCACCACGGCGCATTCGACCGTCGCCTTCAACGACAAGTCGTCGTGCCATTTCCTCGAGTCGAGTTCGTTCCGCGGGCTGCTGTTCGGCACGCCGATCGTCGCCGGCCCGCATGAAATCCGTATCGAGCGCGATGACACGGCAAATGGCACGACTCTGCGCACCGCGCACGACGGCTACGCCGCCGATTTCGGCGTCATTCATCACCGCGCCATCCAGATCAGCCCAGATGGGGATATTCTCGACGGCGAAGACAGCTTCACGCCGTCGGACTCGCGCGGCTTTCCGCCCGGCACCGCCGACGAATACGCCGTCCGGTTCCACCTGCATCCATCGATCAAGGCCAGTCGATTGTCGGACAGCCGTGGCGTCATCCTGCTGCTGCCGGATCGCGAAGTCTGGACCTTCTCGACGCTCGCCGATTCGGTCGAGATCGAGGAAAGCGTGTTCCTGGCCGGCACCGACGGCCCGCGCCGTGCCGTGCAGATTGTCATTTACGGCCACGCCCGCGAGCATCCCAAGGTAAAATGGAGCTTCGGTCATACCCGGCCGGCGGCGCCGGGCCAGCGCGTGGCCCGCGCCGACGAGCCCGAACTGCCGCTGTGATTTGCCTGACCTTTCCTCTTGCGGCGGGCGGCGGCGAGCGACATTAAGGGCGCATGAGCACGCACCCGCGCCGCATCACCCGCGCTTTGCTGTCGGTATCCGACAAAAGCGGCCTGATTGAATTCGCCACGGCTCTGTCCAGCTACGGCGTCGAACTGGTTTCGACCGGCGGCACCGCCAAGGCGATCAAGGATGCCGGGCTGAATGTTGCCGATGTTGCCGATCTTACCGGCTTTCCCGAGATGATGGACGGCCGCGTCAAGACGCTGCATCCGAAAGTGCATGGCGGCCTGCTGGCGATCCGGGCCAACAAGGAGCACGTCGCCTCGATGGAGGCGCACGGCATCAAACAGATCGATCTCCTGGTCGTAAATCTCTATCCGTTCGAGGAAACCGTCGCCAAAGGCGGGTCGTATGACGACTGCGTCGAGAACATCGACATCGGCGGACCGGCGATGATCCGTGCCGCGGCGAAGAACCATGACGACGTCACGGTGGTCGTCGATACGTCCGATTACGCCAAGGTGCTCGGCGAACTGGCGGAGCACGCCGGCATGACGACGCTCGAACTGCGGCGCAAGCTGGCGGCGAAAGCCTATGCGCGCACGGCGACCTATGACGCGGCGATCTCGAACTGGTTCGCCGAAACACTGAAGGACGACGCGCCGGATTACCGCGCCTTCGGCGGCAAACTCATTCAAGCGCTGCGCTACGGCGAGAACCCGCACCAGACCGCGGCGTTCTACAAGGCGCCCGGCCAACGTTTCGGCGTCGCTTCGGCGCGTCAGCTACAGGGCAAGGAATTGTCCTACAACAACATCAACGATACCGACGCCGCCTATGAATGCGTCGCCGAATTCGACCCGAAGCGCACGCCGGCTTGCGTCATCGTCAAGCATGCCAATCCCTGCGGCGTGGCGGAAGGCCAGAATCTCCTCGAAGCCTACAAGCAGGCCTTGGCCTGCGATCCGACGTCGGCCTTCGGCGGCATTGTCGCGCTCAACGGCACGCTCGACGCCGAGGCAGCGCGCGCCATCACCGAGATTTTCACCGAGGTGATCATCGCGCCGGACGCCACCGAAGACGCGATCAGGATCATCGCGGCCAAAAAGAACCTGCGGCTGCTGCTGGCCGGCGGCCTGCCCGATCCGCGCGCGCCCGGCCTGACGGTCAAGTCGGTCGCCGGCGGCCTGCTGGTGCAGTCGCGCGACAACGCGGTGGTCGATGTCATGCCGCTCAAGGTCGTCACCAAGCGCGCGCCGAGCGAGATCGAGCTGGCCGACCTGCGCTTCGCCTTCCGCGTCGCCAAACACGTCAAGTCGAACACCATCGTCTATGCCAAGGCGCTGGCCACCGTCGGCATCGGCGCCGGGCAGATGAGCCGGGTCGATTCAGCGCGCATCGCCGCGCGCAAGGCCGAAGACGCTGCCAAAGAGCAGAAGCTCGCTTACCCGATGACCAAAGGTTCGGTGGTGGCGTCCGACGCCTTCTTCCCGTTCGCCGACGGACTGCTGGTCGCGATCGAAGCCGGCGCCACTGCGGTGATCCAGCCGGGCGGCTCGGTGCGCGACGACGAGGTGATCAAAGCCGCCGACGAACACGGCGTCGCCATGGTGCTCACCGGGACAAGGCATTTCAAGCATTAGCTTCCTATCCCTCCCCCTCGGGGGGAGGGATTACTCCCGCGCCAGATCCCCCAGCAGACTCGCCGCCACCGACAGCTTCGACAACGTCAGTCCCGAACTGGCGATTTCGTGGATCTGCGAGCGGATGCGCTCAACTTCGGTCTGACGCGGTTCGACCCAGGCCTGTACTGCGTCGGCGCCGGCTTGTCCGTCGCCAACCATCGCCGCCGTCAGCCGCCGCTCGGCGTCGCCGATCGAATCCAGCGCCCGGTCGAGCGCCAGCCTGTCGAAGTAATCCGACACCACGATGCCGGGCACCGCATTGGCGATCTGGTCGAGCTGGAAGAAGGCCTCGGTGGCGAAATAAGTCGCGGTGACTTCCGCCACCGGCTTCTTGGCGCGATCCGCCACCAGCACGATGTCGGTCGCGGCCTTCAACAAGCCGAGGCTGGCGATGCGCCGCGCCAGGCCGTCCGGCACGCCGGCCTTGGTCAGTTCAGCGATTCGCTTGTCGCGGACCGCCGCCGCTTCCGTCGACAGCGCGGTATCGAGAGCGTTGACGACTTCGACGATGCCGTCGCGGTAATGCGCCACGATGGTCTCGAGGCCCTGCTTGAGATCGACGTTGCGCAGGAACCAGACCAGCCGGTCGAGCAACAGGTCTTGAACCGCCGCGTAGAGATCGAGTTGCGTTTTGCCCGACACTTTGTTGTCGAGCCCGTCGATCTCTGTGTTGAGCGCGACCATGTCGTAACTCTGGCGGACCGCGGCAAAGGCCGCGGCGATCGAGCCCGGCGTCGCGCCGGTCTGGTCGGCGATGCGCACGATCAGCGTGGCGCCACCGCGGTTGATCATCGAATTGGTGAGTTGCGTGGCGATGATCTCGCGGCGCAGCCGATGTACCTGCAGCGCCTCCGGATAGCGCGCGGTCATTTCCTTGGGGAAATAGCGGTTCAACTCGCGGCCGAGATAAGGATCGTCCGGCACAGTGGAGTCGAGCAATTCGCTGTAGAGCGTCAGCTTGGCATACGCCAGGAGCACCGCGAGCTCGGGCCGTGTCAGCGGCACATTGCGCTTGCGCCGGTCAGCCAGCGAAATCTCATCCGGCAGATATTCCACCGCGCGGTCGAGGTGGCCTTGTTTCTCCAGCGTCTGCATCAGCCGCTGCTGGAAGCCGAAATCCTCCATACCGCGCCGCTGCGCCAGCGAAAGCGCAAGCGTCTGCTGATAGTTGTTGCGCAACACCAGATGGCCGACTTCCTCGGTCATCGTCGCCAGCAATTCGTTGCGCGCTTCCGTGGTGAGCTTGCCGGCACGCACCGGCACGCTCAGCGCGATCTTGATATTGACCTCGACGTCCGAGGTGTTGACGCCGGCCGAATTGTCGATGGCGTCGGTGTTGAGCCGGATGCCCCCGAGCGCCGCCTCGATACGGCCGCGTTGGGTCATTCCTAAGTTAGCGCCCTCGCCGATCACCTTGGCGCGGACGTCAGACCCGGTGATGCGGATAGCGTCATTAGCGCGGTCACCGGCCGCCTCATCGCTCTCGTTCGAGGCGCGGATATAAGTGCCGATGCCGCCGAAGAACAGCAGATCGACTTTGGCCGTCAGGATCGCCTTCATCAATTGCTGCGGCGTCACGCTGTCGCCGATGCCGAACAGCTTTTGCGCTTCCGGGCTGAGCTTGATTTCCTTCGACGCGCGCGGATAAACCCCACCACCCTTGGAAATCAGCTCCTTGTTGTAGTCCTGCCAGCTCGAGCGCGGCAGATCGAACAGCCGCTTGCGCTCGGCGAAGGCGGCCTTGGTGTCGGGCTCTGGGTCGATGAAAATGTCGCGGTGATCGAACGCCGCCAGCAGTTGGGTGGTGTCCTCGCGCAGCAGGCCGTTGCCAAACACGTCGCCGGACATGTCGCCGACGCCGACGCAGGTAAACGGCGTCTCGTGGATGTTGATGTCCATCTCGCGGAAGTGCCGCTTGACCGACTCCCACGCGCCCCGCGCGGTGATGCCCATGACCTTGTGGTCGTAACCGGCCGAGCCGCCGGAAGCGAAGGCGTCATCCAGCCAGTAATCGTGCTCGATGGATATGGCGTTGGCGATGTCGGAGAACGTCGCAGTGCCCTTGTCGGCGGCGACGACGAGATAGGGATCGTCGCCCTCGTGGCGGATAACATCCACGGGCGGCACGATCTTGCCGTCGGCATCGTAATTGTCTGTTATGTCGAGCAGCGCCGACATGAACAGCTTGTAGGTCGCGACACCTTCGGACTGGAACTGCTCGCGCGTCGGGTTCTTCGGCATCAGCTTCGGCAC
>CAITEM010000144.1 GCA_903891395.1 uncultured Hyphomicrobiales bacterium
GGTCACGTCATGCCCCGGCGATATTTGTTCGGCAGCAATTCACCGATGGTCGTCACCGTCGGGCCGTTCTTGCCATCCGGCACGATGACGCGGGCTTTCGGATCGTAGTCGTGGATCAGTTCACGGCAGGTGCCGCAAGGCGACACCACGGCGACCTCACCCTTCTCGCCGGGCTTGGGGTGCCGCACGGCAACGATGGTGTCGATGCCGTTATCGCCTTTGTCGGTGAGCGCGGTGCCGATGGCGATGGCTTCGGCGCAGATGGCGCCACGACCCACGTAAGCATCGAGATTGACGCCCGTGACAAGGCGGCCGTCGCGCGTGCGCATGGCGGCGCCGACTTCCTGCCAGTCGTTGCGATAGCGCGACTTGATCGCCTGGGTCGCGGCCTCGATCAATTCCTGATCCTTGTCGGTCAGCTTGGTCATTCGTTCACACTCACTTGTACGCTCGTCATTTCGCCAATTCTTTCAGTCCCTGACGGATCAGGGTCGCGACATCCGCGTCCTCGCCGGCGTGACGTGACGCGGCAGCGATGGCGGCCGCAGCCTGCGGCTGTCCATAGCCGAGATTGACCAGCGCCGACACCGCATCCATCACCGGCCGCGGCGCGCGCTTGTCGTCGAGCGCGCCGGCCAGATGCACCGCGCCCGGATCGATATCGGCAAAGGCCGGCACCTTGTCCTTCAATTCAGTGACAATACGCTCGGCCACCTTGGCGCCGACGCCGGGCGACCGCGACACCGACGCCTTGTCGCGCATCGCGATGGCGGTGGCGAGTTCACTGGGCGTCAGCGTGCTTAGCACCGACAGCGACACTTTGGCGCCGACGCCCTGCACGGTTTGCAGCAACTTGAACCATTCTCGCTCGGCATCGCTGGCAAAGCCGAACAGTTTGATCTGGTCTTCGCGCACGTAAGTTTCAATGGACAGCGTCGCGGCTTGGCCCGGCGACGGCAGTGCCGAGAGCGTGCGCGCCGAACAATGCACCTGATAGCCGACGCCGTTGACGTCGAGGATGATGAAGTCGGTGCCGAAGGAATCGACGATGCCCCGAAGCTTCCCAATCATTTGAGTTTGCCGATCATGTTTCCATCCCGCCGATACCGCGCTTCGCAAGACTGCGAACCCAAAGTCCGCACAGGCCCATGCAAACCCCGATGCCGGCCAGCGCCAGTGCGAACGAACTCGGCCCCGGCTCCAGATAGGCGATTTGCGGGTCTTCGGGATTATAGGCGATCTGCGCGCTCGAACCGACCGGGTGACGCTGGCGCATTTTCTCCGCCCCGGCCGAATTCTGCATGCCGAAGTCGTAAGGTTCGACGCGGCCGGCGAAATACTCCTTGCCATTCACGGCGTAACTGTAATGCGCTGAATAGCTGTTCCACTCGTCGCGTTCTCGGCTGGTGCCGCTGTTCATCTGCGTCGACAGCCGCCGCAGATCTGAATCGACGATGGTGGCCGTGGTGCGCGGCCAGCGCAGCGTCAGCGCGCCGTTCACCACGCCCCAAAGGCCCGGCGCGAAGACCAACGCCGCCAGCACCATCAGATTGCGGGCAAAGGCCAGCGACTGACGCTTGGTTCGCTCGGCACTGACCTTGGGGGTTGTCGACATGCTGATTTCCTACCGGCCGGCGGCCGCGCGACGCAGCACCGCCGCCTTCAACAGCACGCTGCCGCGATGATGCGCGTGGCAGATCGCGATCGCCAGCGCGTCGGCGGCATCATCGCTTTGCGGGTCGGCTTTCGGCAGCAGCACGCCGATCATCATCCTGATCTGCGCCTTCTCGCCGTGGCCGGCGCCGACGACCGTCTTCTTCACCTGGTTCGGCGCGTATTCGGCGACCGTCAGCCCGGCGCGCGCCGGCACCAGCATCGCGATGCCGCGCGCCTGCCCGAGCTTCAGCGTCGCGGCGCCGTTGACGATGACGAAGGTGTTCTCGACCGCCGCTTCGTGCGGGGCGTATTTCTCGATGACCGCGATCAGCCCGTCGTGGATGACGACCAGCCGCTCACCCAGGGTCGCCCGCTCGCTGGTTTCCACCGAACCGCTGGCGACATGGATCAGCCGGTTGCCGTCGGATTCAATCAGACCCCAGCCGGTGCGGCGGAGGCCCGGATCGATGCCGAGGATGCGAATCGGGTGCCGGAGCATTCCCGTTGATAGCCCCAAGGCGGCGTTCGAGCCAGAAGCCTGCTAGAAGGCCTGCTCGAACAGGTTGGGGCCCATGACTTCGCCGGATATTTTCGCACTATTCCATGACGTTGCCGCCGATCCGCGATTTCCGGTCGCGCTCGGCATCGCGGCGCTGTCGGGCCTGGTGCGCGGTTTTTCCGGTTTCGGCTCGGCGCTGATCTACGTGCCGCTGATCTCGGCGGTTTACAGCCCCCGCCTTGCGGTACCCACCTTGTTGCTGATCGACACGGTGTGCGGGCTGCCGTTCCTGTTCGGCGTGCTGCACCACGTCAACCGCCGCGAGGTCGTCACCACCGCGGTTGCCGGCTGTCTCGTCCTGCCGCTCGGCATGCTGGCGCTGCTGTGGGTCGATCCGCTTTGGCTGCGCTGGTTCATCTCGCTGCTCGTGCTTCTCGCCCTGGTCAGCCTGGTCTCGGGCTGGCGCTATCACGGCAAGCCGACCTTGCCGGCTTCGCTCGCCGTCGGCGCCATGGCCGGCTTCGGCGGTGGCGCCGCGCAAATCGCCGCGCCGCCTCTGCTGATTTTCTGGCTCGGCGGCAACAACCCCGCCGCAACGGTACGGGCCAACATCATGGCTTATTTCGCGATCCAAGGGACGCTGTCGATCGTGCTCTACGCCTTCAACGGCCTGTTGAACGCACAGGCACTGATCGTGGCGTTGTCGATGGGCGTCCCTTTCATCGTCGCCCTGGCCGCGGGCGCATACTTCTTTCACGGCGCCAGCGATCTGCTCTACCGCCGTGCCGCCTACGTCATCATCGCGATCGCGGGGTTGATCAGCCTGCCGCTGTTCGACGGCCTCAGGTAAAGCCGATCCCATGACACCAGGTCTCGGCTTCGCGCTCGCCGCCATGCTCTGTCTGGGCGCGGCTGATTTGTTGATGAAGCGCTCGGCGGCGACGGGGAGTGAGGCCCGGCATTTCGTGATGATGCAGGCTTGGGTGTTCTGCCCCGCCATGACGGTCTACGCTTGGCTTACCGGCACGCTGGTGGTCGCTTGGCCGATGGTGTGGGGAATACTCGCCGGGCTCGCGGCCTACATCGCTTTCTACAATTTCGGCCGCAGCCTGCAAGGCGGCGCCGTCAGCACCAACGCACCGATCTTCCGGATGAATTTCACCGTCACGGTCGTGCTGGCGATTCTGCTGCTCGGCGAAACGCTGAACGCCGCCAAAATCGCGGCGCTCATCTGCGCCTTCGGCGCGGTATGGCTGCTGCTCTCCGAACCAAGCGCCGCCCGCGGCCGGCCCGACTGGGGTTCGTTGACGCACGTGCTGATCGCCACGCTGGCGATGGGACTGACCAACTTATTCTACAAAGTCGGTCTCCTGCATGGCGCTTCTCCTGAAACCATCATGACGGGGCAAGCGTGGCTGTTCTGTCCCCTCGCGACGCTCGTGACCTGGCTCACCGACCGCAACCTGCGCACGCCGGCCAATGCCTGGCCTTACGCCGCGGCAACGGCGATCGCGTTGCTGTTCGGCTTCGTGCTGCTGCTGCATGGATTGTCGGCCGGCGCGGCGAGCGTGCTGGTACCGGTGGCGCAAATGGGCTTCGTGTTCACCGCGCTAGCGGGCGCCATGCTGTTCAAGGAGACGCTGACGATGCGAAAACGCGTCGGGCTCGTGGTCGCCGTGGCGGCGCTGGGGTTATTTGCCATCGCCTAACCAGCGCAAGCGCGAATCCTGAATCTAGACGCGCTAAGCGCTCATTTTCTGCATCAGCGATTCCGACACTTCGAAATTCGCGTAGACGTTCTGCACATCGTCATTGTCGTCGAGCGACTCGATCAGCCGCAACAGCTTCTCGCCGGTCTCGTCGTCGACCGCGACAGTGTTTTGCGGCTTCCACAGCATGGCCGATTTCCGCGGCTCGCCGAATTTGGGTTCGAGCGCCTTGGCAACCTCGCGCAGATTTTCCGGCGTGGTGAATATCTGATGGCCGTCGTCATTCGAAGTGACGTCATCGGCGCCGGCGTCGATCGCGGCTTCCAGCATGGCGTCGGCGCTTGCCACTTTCGTGTCGAACTCGACGACGCCAAGGTGGTCGAACATGAACGCCACCGAACCTGTGGTGCCGAGATTGCCGCCACTTTTGGTGAAGATCGAGCGCACTTCGCCGGCGGTGCGGTTATGGTTGTCGGTCAGAGCCTCGACGATGACGGCAACGCCGCCGGGGCCGTA
>CAITEM010000145.1 GCA_903891395.1 uncultured Hyphomicrobiales bacterium
CGTCATCCTGCTGATGTTCGGCGTCGGCCTGCATTTCTCGCTCAAGGATCTGATGTCGGTGCGGGCCATCGCGCTGCCCGGCGCGGTCGTGCAGATCGCGGTCGCGACGCTGCTCGGCATGGGGCTGGCGCACTGGCTCGGCTGGCCGCTCGGCGCCGGACTGGTGTTCGGCCTGGCGCTGTCGGTCGCCAGTACCGTGGTGCTGCTGCGCGCGCTGCAGGAGCGGCGGCTGGTCGAGACCGAGCGCGGCCGCATCGCGGTCGGCTGGCTGATTGTCGAAGATCTGGCGATGGTGCTCACGCTCGTGCTGTTGCCGGCGCTGGCGCCGATCCTGAAAGGCGGCGCCGCGGCCAATGGCGACCTGATGGCCGTGGCGCTGCCGGTCGCCATTACCATCGGCAAGGTCATCGCCTTTGTCGCGCTGATGCTGATCGTCGGCCGCCGCGTCATCCCGTGGATTTTGCATACGGTCGTGCACACCGGCTCGCGCGAACTGTTCCGGCTGTCGGTGCTGGCGATTGCCTTGGGCGTTGCCTTCGCGGCGGCGTCCTTGTTTGGCGTGTCGTTCGCGCTCGGCGCGTTCTTCGCCGGCATGGTGATGAGCGAGTCGGAACTGAGCCAGCGCGCAGCCAACGAAACGCTGCCGCTGCGCGACGCCTTTGCCGTGCTGTTCTTCGTCTCGGTCGGCATGCTGTTTGACCCGATGATCCTGCTGCATGACCCGCTGCCGATCCTGGCGACGCTGCTGATCATTACACTCGGCAAATCGGCGGCGGCTTTCGCCATCGTGCGCCTGTTCCGCCACCCCAACGGCACCGCGCTGATGATTTCGGCGAGTCTGGCGCAGATCGGCGAATTCTCCTTCATCTTGGCCGGTCTCGGCGTTAGTCTCGAACTCCTGCCGGAGCGCGGCCGCGACCTGGTGCTGGCTGGCGCCATCCTGTCGATCATGCTCAACCCGGTGTTCTTCGCGTTGCTCGACCGCTGGCTGGCGGCGGAAAAGCGGGCTAGCGATGGCGCCGCCGACAAAGATTCGGCCGTCGCAGCGACCCGCGAGCCGATCCCGACGACGACGCTGAGCGGCCACGTCATCCTCATCGGCCACGGCCGCGTCGGCCGCTTCATCACCGCGGCGCCGGAAGCCGCGGGCCTGCCGATCCTGGTGATCGAGGACAACCGCGACGCGGTCGAGGACCTGCAGAAGCAGGGCGGCGCCGTGATTGTCGGCAACGCCGCCGATCCGGACGTGCTGGCCGCCGCCAATCTAGCGGGAGCCCGGTACCTTCTCGTTGCGATCCCCGACGCATTCGAGGGCGGCAACGTGGTGGCGCAAGCACGCCAAGCCAACCCGTCGCTGCCGATCGTGGCGCGCGCGCATTCCGAAGAAGAGATCGATTACCTGAAAAAACATGGCGCCACCGAAGTCGTGATGGGCGAGCACGAAATCGCCAAGGCCATGCTGGCGCTGATCGCGGCCGCGCGGCCTGTCGCCGCAGCGAACTGAAGCGCGACGCCCGCGCATTGCTCTTCCGAATGAATCAGGGATAGTGCGCCCATGGGCGCATTGGATTCTGTCAGCATCGCCATTCTGCTCGGCAGCCTGCTGATTCTGGCCGGCATCCTCTCGAGCTTGATCGCTTTCCGCTTCGGCGCTCCATTGCTGCTGGTGTTCCTGCTGGTCGGCATGCTGGCGGGCGAGGGCGGCCCCGGCGGCGTCAAATTCGAC
>CAITEM010000146.1 GCA_903891395.1 uncultured Hyphomicrobiales bacterium
AGGCCTGCGTTGAGCCGCCGACCATGAAGGTGAGCGTCGCCGCGGTGGCGCCGCCGACGCCGCCCGACACCGGCGCGGCGAGCATCAGCAGACCCTTCGCTTCGGCCGCCGTCGCGACGTCGCGCGCGGTGCCGACGTCGATGGTCGAGCAGTCGATCAGCAGCGTGCCGGGATTGGCGTTCTCGATAATGCCGCCGGCGCCCAAATAAACCTCGCGCACTTGTTTGCCCGCGGGCAGCATGGTGATGACGACGTCGGCGCGCGCCGCGGCGACGTTGGCGAACTCGACGCCAGTGCCGCCCGCGGCTTTCAGTTTCTCGACCGAAGCCGGATTGACGTCGACGCCTTCGACCTGATGCCCGGCCTTGATCAGGTTCTGCGCCATCGGCAGACCCATGTTGCCGAGCCCGATGAATCCAATGCGCGACATCGTCCCCTCCTCACTATTAATTACGGCGCCTGCTCCTGCGCCGACTTCAAGGCCAGCCAGAGATAAAGCCCGAGCAGCGCGCCCTCCAGCAGCACGCTGAAAAAGCCTGAGCCGAACACCTGCGGAAAAAATATTTCGAGCACCAGCATTGATGCGACCGAGGTGAGCCAGATCACCGCGCCCCAGGCGGCGGCGAGCCACAAGCCGACGGCGGCGACCAGATCGATCACCGCAAAAAACACCGTCGAGGTCTGCCAGGCAATCGAATGGCTCTCGAACGGCTCGTCGCCGCCGACAATGCCGCACACCTCGCTCCAGTGATACAGGCCCTTGAACATCGACACGCCGGCCATGATGCGCAGGAACAGAACCAGCCGGCGCGTCCAGATGCCGACGCCCTCATCGCCCGCCTGTTCGCGCACCGGATCGAGCGATTGGAAGTCGGTATTGGTGAAGGGATCGCTCACAGCGTCAACTCGTGCGCGAGCGGCGCGAAGTGACGCTCGATCTCGGCGTCGCTCACGTCCGCGAGCGTGGCCGGCTGCCACTGCGGCTTATTGTCTTTGTCGACGATCACGGCGCGCACACCCTCGTAAAAATCATGGCCCTGAATGATGCGCGACACTATGCGGAATTCGGCGCGCATGCACGTCTCGAAATCCCATTGTTTGCTACGGCGGACCTGGGCCAGTGCCAATTTGAGGCTGGTCGGCGATTTCGTTCGCATGGTGGTGGCGGTTTTGCCGGCCCATTCTGCGTCGCCGCTCGTGGAACCCGCCTCACCGTCCAGCGCGACGAGAATGTCCTCGACTTTGTTACCCGAGAACAGCCGGTCGACCGCGGCGCGACTCGCCATCACGGGCCCCTCCCCCGCCGGTTCCGAAAACGCGGCGAGCAAGGCGTCGACCGACACCGTGCCGGTGAGACCGTCGAGCAGATCGGGAAACCGCGCCGAGGGCACATGATGCGTGGCAATCCCTGTGCCGACGCCGTCGGCGATGCCGAAGCGCTCACCCGTCAGCGCGCAATAGGTGCCGGTCTCTCCCGGCATGCGCGGCAGAAACCAGGTGGCACCGACGTCGGGGAAAAAGCCGATACTCACTTCCGGCATGGCGAAGGAAAACTTGTCGCCGGCGACGCGATGCGAGCCGTGCACCGAGACGCCGATGCCGCCGCCCATGGCGATGCCGTCGAGCAAGGCGACATACGGCTTGCGGTATTTTTTGATCGCGACGTTGAGCGGATATTCGTCGGCCCAGAATTTCAGCGCCTCGTCGCGGCGGCCGGCCTTGCCCAAATCATACAGCGCGCGGATATCGCCGCCGGCGGAGAAAGCGCGCTCCCCGGCCGCGGTGATGACGACGCGCATGATCGCTGGATCGTCGGCCCATTCGTCGAGTTGCGCGCGGAACGCCAGCACCATGGCGTGGCTGACGGCGTTGAGCGCCTTGGGCCGGTTCAGCGTGATGACGCCAGCGGCGCCGCGGCGCTCGAACAGGATGTCGCTCAATTCAGCGCCCACAAATAGGCGGCGGTCGCGGCCAAGCCGAGCGCGCTGCGGCCCATATGCAGGCGGCCCCATTGTTGCACCAGTTCACGCTTCTGTTCGCTGGCCTGCGAAGGCGTTGTCGCCTTGAGTACGTGATTGGTCGGCATGATGATGAACATCGTATAGGGCCAAGGCGTCAGAATCAGCAGGGCACCGAGCACCCAGCGCCAGTCATAACTGAAAAAGAAAGCCAGCACGCCGAGCACCCCCGACACGATGGCGAGGCCCGCCTGCATGATCGCGCCGCGCTGATAGCTCGGCTGCCATTCGGTCAGCAACGACTGATTGTCGAGCGTCAGACGGGCCGGCTGCTCGGCGACATTCACATAGATAGCGGCGCCGGTGAAAACCGCCGCCGTCGCCAGTGCCAGATCGCCCGTCCACATGATTACGCTCGCTACTGCGCCGGCCGCTGCCAGGCGCCGGCCTTTTCGATTCGCGCGATGGCTTGGTCGGAGAACTCCGCCTGCGGAGCATCGCCACCGATCACGAACATCAGGATCGCCTCTTCGTTCGGGTCGCCTTTGGTGACGTTCTCGAAACGGCGGATCATGCCGGGCGGGAACGACACGACATCGAGCGGCTGGAGATCGACATAGTCGACGTTGCCGTTCTCGTCCTCCCAACTGGCGCGCCAGGTTCCCGTCATCGAGATAAAAGTCTCGTTGGTATCGTGGTTATGCATCTCGGGGCCGTGACCGGGCTTGGCTTTGCAATAGCCCAGATTGAAGCCTTCGCGGATCTTGATCGCGGCCATGCGCGCGGCCAGATCGCCGACCGGGGACGTTGCATTGGCGCCGACATTCTCCGGCGGCTGGAAGCCGATGACGTTGTACAAAGTGCGCTCGCAGCCCGGCATCTTCGAGTCCGGCAATCCGCCGTCCGAACCCTTGAGGTCCTTGAA
>CAITEM010000147.1 GCA_903891395.1 uncultured Hyphomicrobiales bacterium
GCGCGCCAGATTTACTGGGACGGTTCTAAGAAGATGGGCAAGATTTTTGAATTTTCCGGCTGCATTGCAGACCCGCGTGCCGCGCGTTGCTGGTGCTGTGGTTGATGCGTTTGGTTTGCGAAAATTTGGCGTGCAACCGTGGCGGCCGCGAAGTCTTTGCCGGTTTGAACCTTAGTTTGGATAGCGGCGATTCAATCGTCGTGACCGGCCAGAACGGCGCCGGAAAGTCGTCCCTCCTGCGCATGATTTCCGGACTGCTCACGGCTTACGCCGGCAAGATTGTTCTGACCGGCGGCGACGATGAATCGACGCCGGCCGAACAGGCCCACTATCTGGGACACCTCGACGCGCTGAAGCCCTCTCTTTCGGTTAGTGAAAATCTACGTTTCTGGGCGGCCTATCTCGGCGGCGGCAAGGACATTGGACAGGCGCTCGAGTCGGTCGGCCTTGCCCCGCTGGCCGGATTGCCGGCGGCCTATCTGTCGGCCGGCCAAAGGCGGCGGCTGTCGATCGCCCGGCTGCTCGCCGTGCCCCGGCCGATCTGGCTGCTCGACGAGCCGACCTCGGCGCTCGACCAACCGTCGCAACGCCGGCTGGCCGATCTGATGCGCGGCCATCTGGCCACCGGCGGCATGATTATCGCCGCGGCGCACGGCCCGATCGGGCTGGAAGGCGCTCGCGAGCTCAAATTGGGTGCGGTGTGAGCGCTTTTACCGCCCTGCTCATTCGCGATATGCGGCTGTCCGTGCGTGTTGGCGGCGGCGCGCTGATGGGCGTGTTATTCTTTCTGATCGTGGTCGTGATGATGCCATTCGCCATCGGCCCCGATCTCAATCTGCTGGCCCGCATCGGCCCCGCGATCTTGTGGCTTGGCGCGCTTCTGGCGAGCCTGCTGGCGCTCGACCGGCTTTTTGCGACGGACTACGAAGACGGTTCTCTCGATCTGCTGATGATGGGCCGCATGCCGCTTGAACTCGCGGTCGCGGCCAAAGCCATCGCGCATTGGTTGACCACCGGTCTGCCGCTTGTCGTCATCGCGCCGGTGCTCGGCCTGATGCTCAACGTCGAGATGAACGCGATGGGCTGGGTCGCGCTGACGCTGCTCGCGGGCACGCCGGCCCTGACCTTCATCGGCGTCATCGGCGCGGCGCTCGCCGTGACGCTGCGGCGCGGCGGTCTGCTGCTGGCAGTGCTGGTGCTGCCGCTGACGATTCCGGTGCTGATCTTTGGCGTCGCCGCTGCCAACGCCGCCATCATGGGCCCCCAGCCGTTCGGCCCCCCTTTCACCATTCTTTGTGCGCTATCTCTGGCGAGCTTTGCGCTGGGCCCATTCGCGGCTGCCGCGGCCCTGCGACATGGACTAGAGTGACTTATGGCTGTGATCGACCTCGCCAATCCGACGCGCTTTCTCAACGTCGTCGACCGCGTGCTGCCTTGGCTTGCCGGCGTCACGGCGCTGGTTTTCGCCTATGGGCTCTACCGCGTCTTGGGCGCGCCCGACGATTATCAGCAGGGCGCCACCGTCAAGATCATGTTTATCCATGTACCGGCGGCCTGGCTCAGCATGATGGGCTGGGGCGTGATGACGGTCGCAGCCCTCGGCACGTTGGTGTGGCGGCATCCGCTGGCCGACGTCGCCGGCAAGGCGGCGGCGCCAGTCGGCGCCGCGTTCACGTTCATCTGCTTGATCACCGGCTCGCTGTGGGGCCGCCCGACCTGGGGCACCTATTGGGTATGGGACGCGCGGCTGACCTCGGTGCTGGTGCTGTTTCTTTTGTATCTCGGCATGCTGGCGCTGTATTGGACCGCAGAAGATCCCGGCCGCAGTTCGCGCGCGGCGGCGATCCTGGCGCTGGTCGGCGCGGTCAACATTCCGATCATCAAATTTTCGGTCGAATGGTGGAACACGCTGCACCAGCCGGCCTCGATCCTGCGCACCGGCGGCTCGGCAATCGATCCGTCGATCCTGTGGCCTTTGCTGGTGATGGCGCTTGCCTTCACGCTGCTGTTCTTCACGCTGCATCTCGCCGCCATGCGCAACGAGATCCTGCGGCGGCGTGTGCGTACGATGCAGATGATGCAAGCCCAGCATCTCGCCGGAGCCGAGACATGACGCTCGGGCCGCACGCCGATTTCATCGTCGCCGCCTATGCGGTGACGGTGTTCGTGATCGCGTTGCTGGTCGCGTGGGTCGTGCTCGATTATTCGGCGCAACGGCGGGTCCTTGGCAATCTCGAGGAGCGCGGCGTGACACGGCGTTCGCAGCGACCAGACGGCGCTAAAGGCGGTCTATGAGCGACACGACAGACAATCCGCGCAAGCTTCAGCGCAATATTCTGGTGCTGTTGCCGCTGCTGGCTTTTCTCGGGCTCGCGGCGTTGTTCTTCGTGCGGCTCGGCGCCGGCGATCCGGCGAATTTGCCGTCGGCGCTGATCGGCCGCGAGGCGCCGAAGACCGACCTGCCGCCGCTTGCCGGCATCGAACGGGACGGCAAGGCGGTGCCGGGCCTGAGCAACGCGACCTTCAACGGCGCGGTGACGCTGGTGAACGTCTGGGCGTCGTGGTGCGTGCCGTGCCGCGACGAGGTGCCGTTGCTCGATCAATTGTCGAAGGACAAGCGCATTCAACTCGTCGGCATCAATTACAAGGACGCGCCCGACAACGCGCGGCGTTTTCTCAATCGCTTCGGCAATCCGTTCATGGCCGCCGGTGTCGACGAGACCGGCCGCAACTCGATCGACTGGGGCGTCTACGGCGTGCCGGAGAATTTCCTGATCGGCCGCGACGGCCGCATCGCCTACAAACTGGTCGGCCCGATCACAGCGGAAAATCTCGCCAAAGTGTTGGGGCCGGAAATCGACAAGGCGCTCGCGAAAAATTAGCGCCGCCGGGTCGTTACGCGCTAGAGCGCGGCAAGGTCTGTGACGAGCGACACGAAAAAGACCAGGCCCCAGATCACGCCGCTGACTGCCGGCGCTGGGAACGAGGCGCGGAGTTTCGGCCACCGTGCCCACATGGCGTAAGCGACGATCAACAAAGGCAGGACGATCGGCACAATGACGGCCGGCTTGATGTGGCGTGAACACATATCGATGGCGACAAAGGCCGCAACGCCGGAGAACGGCACTAAAATAAATGCGAGGACAGCGGACCAGCGCGGCATGTGTCCGACAACGGCGCCCGCAATCAGCAATGCCGCCAGCACGGCCCAAAGAGCGACGACCGCAAAGAAACTTGCGACCGCGTCGCCAAAAGCAGCGTCGCCACCGCCGGCCGAAAACGAAATGCTGGCGAGCATCGCAAAATATAGCCCGCAAGCAAGCACAAGCAGGACAATCGTGCCGACCGGCGGCACCTTGGGATGGACGGTTTCGATCGACATAAGCCTCCCCCACTCGTTTGAGTCAGCATGCAGACGCCCTAGTCTTTTTTCTCCGCCGCGTATTTCAACAGCAACGGGTATTGCAGCGCGCCGAACAGCATGGTGAGCGGCACGACGCCGAACAATTTGAAACTGACCCAGAAATCCGTGGTCTGCGTGCGCCAGACGATTTCGTTGAGCACGGCCAGCGACAGAAAGAAGATCGCCCAGCGCCAGGTCAGCTTGCGCCAGCCTTCCGGCGTCAGATGAAACATCTGATCGAACATGATCGACAAGAACGGCTTGTCGAACAGGATGCCGGCGATCAGCGTGCCGCCGAACAGCACATAGATGATGGTGGGCTTGAGCTTGATGAACAGGTCGTCGTGCAGGATCAGCGTCAGGCCGCCGAACACCAGCACGATCACCGCGGTGACCACCGGCATGATCGCGATGTGCTTCGTCATCGCGTATGACACCGCCAGCGCCAGCAGCACGGCGACCATGAAGGCGCCGGTCGCGGCATAGATGCCGAATTTCGAATTGGCGACGAAGAACAACAACAGCGGCCCGATATCGAGCGCCAGCTTGAGCATGGGGTTGAGTTGTTTTTTTTCTTCGGTCATGAAGATTTTCTAGCCCGTTGCGCCTCCTTTGTCATTCCGGGGCGCAGACGAAGTTTGCGAACCCGGAATCCAGAGCCAGTGGATGACGCTTCTGGATCCGGGTCCGGCGCCATAAGCGCGTTTACGCGCGTCTTCGACGGCGCTATGGCGCCGTCCCGGAATGACAGAAAGCTACTCGATTCCGACCACCGCCCGCGCGAAATCGCGCGCGGTGAAGGTGGCAAGATCGTCGACGCCCTCGCCGACGCCAATGAAATGCACCGGCAATTTGAAGCGGTCGGCGATGGCGACGAGGATACCGCCCCGCGCAGTGCCGTCGAGCTTGGTCATGACCAGGCCCGTCACGCCCGCCATCTTGCCGAAGATGTCGACCTGGCTGAGCGCGTTCTGTCCCACCGTCGCGTCGAGCACGAGCAGCACCGCGTTCGGCGCAGTCGGCTCGACCTTGCGGATCACCCGCAGCATTTTTTCCAGTTCACCCATCAGCTCGGTGCGGTTTTGCAGGCGGCCGGCGGTATCAATCAGAACGATCTCGGTGCCGTCCGCCTTGGCGGCGGTCACGGCTTCGAAGGCGAGGCTGGCGGCGTCGGCGCCCGGCGTCGAGGCGCGCACGCTGGCGCCGGTTCGCGTCGCCCAGATTTTCAGTTGATCGATGGCCGCCGCGCGGAACGTGTCGCCGGCAACCAGCATCACGCTCTTGCCCTCGGCGCGGAATTTTGCCGCGAGCTTGCCGATGGTCGTGGTCTTGCCGGAGCCGTTGACGCCGCACATCAGGATGACGAAGGGCCGTGTCGTGACCTCGAGCGGTCTGGCGACGGGGCTGAGCACCTTCTCGACCTCGCCGGCCAGCACCGCTTTCACTTCGTCAGGCGCAATGCCCTTCTCGTAGCGGCTGTCGCTCAGCACCTTGATGACGCGCGCGGCGAAATCCGGCCCCAAGTCAGCGCGGATCAATTCGCTCTCGAGGTCCTCGATCGCCGCAGCGTCGAGCTTGCGCTTGGTGACGAGGTCGGCAATCGCCCCGCCGAGCGAGGCCGAGGTGCGCTTGAGCCCGGAACTGAGGCGTTTCCACCAGCTTTGCTGTGTGCTGTCGTTCATGTGGCGCCCGTGATAGCGGTTTCATCATGACACCGGAAGTGAAGAAACAAGTTCGGTCATTCCGGGACATCGCGAAAGCGATGGACCCGGAATCCAGACCTGGATTCCGGGTTCGCGAACCACCGCGCGTCGAAGACGCGCGTAACCGCGCTGATGGTTCGCGCCCCGGAATGA
>CAITEM010000148.1 GCA_903891395.1 uncultured Hyphomicrobiales bacterium
CAGTTGCCGAAGGCTTCGGTCAACGGCGCTTTCGAGCCTTTGCCTTCATCCTTCATTTTCTGGAACACGGGCGATTCATTCAACCGCAAGCGGATGATGACCGACACGCCAAGCAGGATGACCGATGCGAGGAATGGGATGCGCCAGCCCCAGGCCGCGAACGCCGGTTCACCCAGGATCGTGCGGGTGAACAGAATCACGAGCAAGGAGAGGAACAGACCGAGCGTCGCGGTGGTCTGGATGAACGACGTGTAGTAGCCGCGCTGGCCCATCGGCGAGTGTTCGGCGACGTAAGTTGCGGCACCGCCGTATTCGCCGCCGAGTGCAAGGCCCTGAAGCAGACGCAGGCCGATCAGGATGACCGGAGCCGCGAGGCCGATCGAGGCAGCGCTCGGAAGCAGGCCGACGATGAAGGTCGACAGACCCATGATCAGGATCGTGACGAGGAAGGTATATTTGCGGCCGACGATATCGCCGACGCGGCCGAATACGATCGCGCCGAACGGGCGAACGATGAAGCCCGCGGCGAAGGCCAGCAGCGCAAAAATGTCGCGGGTGGCCTGGTTGAACATCGGCTGGTTGGTGGCGGAATCGATGACTCCGAAGAACTGCGAGCCGATGATCGCGGCGAGTGAGCCGAACAGATAGAAATCGTACCATTCGAAAACGGTACCGAGCGACGACGCGAAAATGACGAAGCGTTCGTCTTTCGTCATCCCGCCTGTGCGCGTAGCTGTTGCAGTAAGTGTGGACATAGGCATTTCCCCATTTTTTCGTTTGTTTTGGTTCTTATTGGGGGGCAGCGCTTATGCGTTCATAATGCTCCGTCCCCGCATCATCGATACGCCCGGCATACTACAGCGTCTGTGCACCTCAGGTCTTACGTCTAAAGTTGTAACAGTCGAAATACACAGGCGACAGCAGATTTAGGTGCAGTGCAACGAAGCTGGAAAAGATCACACCAAAGATGTGAGCTGTTCGAGGATGTCGATCAGCCAGGATGCGGCCTGCAGCACGGCGAGGCGTTGCGCCAATTTCGATTTGCGAAAAGTGTCGTTGAGCAAAGTCAGCGCGCGCTTGTAACCGGGATGCTGTTGCGAGCCGCTGCTGATGAGCGCCAGCCGCGCGACTAACTCGCTTCGTCTGGATTCCAGGTCATCATAGCGATGCCGAAAATTGGCACGCGGTGGCAGTGACGCTTTGCCTGCGGGCTTTGTCGAAAGAGCGGTCGGTCGGCGATTCGGCATGGACAGATTAACTTTAACGCGAGGACTTCTTTTGTCGATGGTGAGGGTCCGGACCATGCTTGCCGCGTTTGCGGAGCGTTCCAAGCCCGGAGCCGGGTTAATGTTACCTCGCGATTGCGCGCAGCGGCGTAAAGCGTTCGTATAAAATGCGCGGGAAATCGGGCGTCCTGGAGATGCTTCCCATGCGCATTTTGCTCGCGGCCATTGTCGTTTCTACCGGCGTCACAGCCGCGTGCGCGGCCGATCTGCCGGTCGACGCGTCACCCGATTACGCGACGTATGGGTCCGTATCGGGGCAGCGCAGTGGAACTCTGGTGGTCTACGACTATCAGCCCGGCGTCGTCGTGCGCGCCTATTGGCAGACGCCGTGGCGCCATCGTCATTACTATCCGCACACCGGGGAACAGCCTGAACTCGGCCGCGACGAAGATCTGTCGGCGCCGCGCCATCTATCGGCGCCCCCGCAATCATTCAATCGCACGTGGTCGACCGTGCTGGATCTTCCCGCGCCGCCGCCGCGCGTCGGCGCGCCGCGCGCTTCACAAAATTCCGGACCGTCGAAATGAGCGCCATGCCCCGCCTCGCATTCTTTACCCTTGTCACCGCCGGCTTGCTTCTGAGCCCGGCCGCGCAGGCGCAGTACTACGTCAAGACATCGTCGCCGCCGCCGCTGTATCCCTATGCCACCCAAAATTCGCAGCCTTACGCCGTGCAGGTCGCGCCGAACACGTATGTGATCCAGCGACCAGCGGTGCAACAGCGTGATTATCCTTATGTGCGCGGCCACCATCTTGCCGCGCCGAAGCCGGGGCGTTTCGATCGTCCGCACAAGCCGGTCGATCACGCGCTGATCGACGAATTGCGCAAACGTCACGCCAAACCCGAACAGGCCGACAGCGAAGCGGACACGCGCCAACCGTCCGGCCGCGGCATCATCACCACCACGAAGGTCGTGCGCGATGCGCCGGTGGTGCGCGAGACTCATCGCGTCGTCGACGATCCGCCGCGCGTCATCGAGCGCCGCCAGGTCGTGGACGACAACACCGGCGCGATCGAGCCCGAACAAGCGCCGCGCCGCGACGACAACAAGAAGCGCGTGATCGCCGCCGACGCCGAGGTGACGATCCTCGGACCGGACCGCATGAGCATCCGGCTGTTCCGCAAGGGGCAGGGACCGAAGGCCAACGCACGCGCCGACTAAAAGATTTCAGAGATCGCGGGACGCGGCGGCGGGCGGGGGCCCGCCGTTCGCTTTTTAGCGTGGGCGAAATTATTTGAGGCCGCGGCTGACGATGTAGAGCGACACCGCGGCGGCGTTCGACACGTTGAGGCTCTTGAGATCGCCCGGCAGTTCGATACGCGCGACATGGTCGCAGGTTTCCTTGGTCAGTTGCCGCAACCCTTTGCCTTCGGCGCCGAGCACCAAAGCGAGGGGTGCGCGCAACGGCAACTCGCCGAGATCGCTGTCTCCGCTCGAGTCGAGGCCGACCACGAGAAAGCCGCTCTCCTTGAGCGCGGCCAGACCGCGCGCCAGATTCTGCACGCTGATGAACGGCACCAGCTCGAGCGCGCCTGATGCGGCTTTGGCCAACGCGCCGGTGGCTTCCGGGCTGTGCCGTTGCGTGGTGACGATGGCCGACACCGCGAAGGCCGCGGCGGAACGGAAGATGGCGCCGACATTGTGGGGGTCGGTGATTTGATCGAGCACGAGGACGATGCCTTTCGCCGGCAGATTTTCGACCGCGGGGGCATCCAGCGGGTCGGCCTCGAGATACAGACCTTGATGCACGGCGTCGGGCAGGAGGCGCTCCGCGATAGCGGAAGGCCGCACCACTTCCGGCGCCAGCGACGATTTGATGCCTTCGTCTGTCAAACGCCGCGCGGCATTTTCGGTCGCCAGCAGCTTGCGCAATTGACGCGCCGGATTTTGCAGCGCCGCCGTTACCGTGTGCCAGCCGTATAGCACCGTCGGCCCATCGGTATCGGGGCGGAGGCTCTCGCGGCGCGCACGCTCGAAACGTTCGCGGCGGTCGACCTGCTCGCGGGTGGCGCCCGGCTTTTGTCCCGGACGGGAGCGGTCTGTGGGTCGTTGCGGCATCTTGTCGTCCGTTACCTTTGGAGGGTTGTCAGCACGCCATATGGCATATGCCTTGCTTTTAATCTGGAAAATTGTCCGCTGATATGCGGCATTTCCGGAGGAAAACGTCATGACCGTGAGCAAATCGCCCTTTGCGGCGCAGTTCGACCGCCGCCGCTTTCTGCAAACAGGCGTTGCTGCCGGCGTTGCGACCGGATTTTCGGTCGGGCCGGGTGTGGCGCAATCGCGCGCCGAGACTTTGCTGGTGGTGCAGGAATTGGGGCCGAACTCGCTCGACATGCAGGGCGTCGGCTCCAATCAGACCGTCAACGGCCTGTCCTGGAATTGCTACGACCGTCTGCTGAGCTATTCGAGCAAAACTCTGGCGGACGGCACGCTGTCTTACGATCGGGCGGCGCTGTCGCCTGAACTCGCGGAAAAATGGGAAGTCGCCGCTGACGGTAACTCGTGCACGTTCTTCCTCCGCAAGGATGCGACCTTTCATGACGGCGGGCCGGTTACCGCGAAGGACGTGAAGTGGTCGTTCGACCGCGCGGTGAAGGTCGGCGGCTTTCCGACGTTCCAGATGTCGGCCGGCTCGCTGGAAAAGCCCGAGCAGTTCGTCGTGGTCGACGATCACACGTTTCGCATCGACTACGTCCGCAAAGACAAGATGCTGCTGTTCAACGTCGCCGTCGTCGTGCCTTTCATCATCAATTCCGAACTGGCGACGAAGAACGCCACCGAGACAGACCCGTGGGCGATGCAATGGCTTAAGGTAAACGAGGCGGGCGGCGGCGCGTTCAAGATCGAAAGCTGGAAGGCCGGCAGCGAAACCATCTTCGCGCGTTTCGACGAGTGGAAATCGGGTCCGCTGCCGAAGCTCAAACGCATCATCGCGCGCGACGTGCCCTCGGCGGGCACGCGGCGCGCCATGCTGGAGCGGGGCGACGCCGATTTCTCCACCGGCTTTCCGCCGCGCGATTTCGAACAACTCATCAAGGACGGCAAGCTGAAGGTCTCCGGCGTGCCGATCCCGAACGCGCTGTGGTACATTGCGCTCAACACCGCGAAGCCGCCGTTCGACAATCCGAAGCTGCGGCAGGCCATCGCCTGGGCCATGCCGTACGAGCAGATTCAATCGTCGGCGTTCTTCGGCCGCGCCGTGCCGATGTACGGCGGACCGGCGACGGTGGAGAAGGCGTCCTGGCCGCAGGCGTTCCCCTATGTCACCGATCTCGACAAGGCCAAGGCGCTGATGAAGGAAGCCGGCGTGGAGGGCCTGGAGACGACGCTGTCGCTCGACGTCGGCACGGCGACGGTCGGCGAGCCGACCGCGCTGCTGATCCAGGAAAGTCTCGCCAAAATCGGCATCAAGGCTGCGGTGGAAAAGATTCCAGGCGCCAACTGGCGCACAACACTCAACAAGAAAGAGCTGCCGATGGTGCTCAACCGCTTCAGCGGCTGGCTCGACTACCCGGAATATTATTTCTACTGGAATTTCCACGGCAATAATTCGATTTTCAATATCTCCGCCTACAAGTCCAAGGAGATGGACGCGCTGATCGACAAGGCGCGGTTTACCGCCGATCCGGCGGACTACGAGGCGGCGGTGAAAGCCTTCATCGCGCTGTGCATCAAGGATGTGCCCGTGGTGCCGCTCAACCAGCCGATCCATGACGTGGCGCTGCAGAAAAACGTCACCGGCTACGAATTCTGGTTCCATCGGGAGCCGGACTACCGGTCCTTCGCCAAAGCCTGACACAGGCGAGGGGCGCGCTTTACCCTGTAAGCCTCAATAAATGGGGCTTTCGGGCTTATGCATTGACTTAGCCCGGCCTGCCACCCATAAAACCGGCGAATTCCGGCCAGCCCGTTTTTCTCGTTCGATCAACGTGGTGCGACGGCTTTCAGGGAGAGTGTCCCGAGCGGCAAAGGGGGCGGACTGTAAATCCGCTGGCTACGCCTTCGTAGGTTCGAGTCCTACCTCTCCCACCAGCCTTCGCTCCTTCGGAGCTACGGCTCGGCAAGCCAGTGTGCGCGAAGG